>CAMLEQ010000260.1 GCA_946479015.1 uncultured Gemmatimonadota bacterium
GCGCTGGTGGGGGTGGGGGTGGGGGGGGTGCGGCTCGGCTTGGCGATGGGGCGGGGGTGCGCGGGCGGGGGGCGCCCCCCGCGCCGGCTCACCGCCCTCCACGACTCACTCCGCGGCGCTCGCCACGGCTCCCGCGACTCCAACGCTCTCGGCGGCCCCCGCCACGGCGGCGCGGCGCGCCAGCCGGACGCGCCGAGCGCCCGAGCGCCCGTAGCCGAAGTAGACCGCCAGCCCGATCACCAGCCAGATCACCAGCCGCGCCCACGTCTGGAGCGGCAGCCCGATCATCTGGGCCAGGCAGATGACCGCCCCGAGCACCGGCACCCATGGCATCCCCGGCGTGCGGAAGGGGCGCGGCAGCTCCGGTGAGCGCCGCCGCATGACGAGCACCCCCATGCACACCATCACGAAGGCGAGCAGCGTTCCCATGGCCGTGAGCTGGGTGAGCACGCCGATGGGGAAGAGCCCCGCCACCAGCGCGACCACCACTCCCGTGAGCGCCGTGGTCACGTGCGGCGTCCTGAAGCGCGGGTGCACCCGGCCGAACAGCGGCGGCAGCAGGCCGTCGCGGCTCATCGCGTAGAAGATGCGCGGCTGCCCGAGCAGCATCACGAGCATCGTGCTCGACAGCCCCGCGATCGCGCCGAGCTTCACGATCGGCCGGAGCCAGCCGATTCCCGTCGCATCGATCCCGAGGGCGATCGGCGCGGGGACGTTCAGCTCCGTGTACTTCACGATTCCCGTGAGCACCACGGTGACGGCGATGTACAGCAGCGAGCAGATCGCGAGCGACGCCATGATCCCCAGCGGCAGGTCCCGCTGCGGGCGCTTCGCCTCCTGCGCCGCGGTGGACACGGCGTCGAAGCCGATGAACGCGAAGAAGAACACCCCCGCGCCGCGCAGCACGCCGCTCCACCCGTACTCGCCGAAGTGCCCCTGGTTCGGCGGCACGAAGGGGTGCCAGTTCGCCGGCCGGATGTACGCGATGCCGAAGCCCACGAAGAGCAGGAGCACCACCACCTTCACCACCACGATCGCCGAGTTGAAACCCGCGCTCTCGCGGATGCCGACGATGAGCAGCGCGGAGATCACGAGCACCACGAGCGCCGCCGGAAGGTTGAACAGCCCGGGGGCGGTGCCGCCGGCCATCGCCACCGTGGCGCCGGGAGGGCCCGCCAGCGCCGCCGGCAGATGGATGCCGAAGTCCTGGAGGAAGGAGAGCACGTTCCCGGCCCACCCCACGGCGATGGTCGATGCACCGAGCGCGTACTCGAGGATCAGGTCCCAGCCGATGATCCACGCGAACAGCTCGCCCAGCGTCGCGTACGCGTAGGTGTACGCGCTCCCCGCCACCGGGATCATGCTCGCGAACTCCGCGTAACACAGCCCGGCGAACGCGCACCCCACCGTGGTGAGGAGGATCGACAGCACGAGCGCGGGGCCCGCGAACTGCGCCGCGGCCGTGCCGGTGATCACGAAGATCCCCGTGCCGATGACGGCGCCGATACCGAGCGTGGTGAGATCGAACGCGCCCAGCGTGCGGCGCAGCGTTCCCGCTTCCGCCTCGGCGTGCAGCTCGGCGAGGCTCTTGGTGACGAACAGGCTCATGGACCCTCCCGGTGCGGGTGATCGCGGTGCGGTGCATCGCGGTCGGGAAGATGATGGCCTGCGCCCCGGCCACTGTCCGAGATCGCGCGCGCGCGTCATAGTTCGGTGCGAGGGGGTGTCAGAATCTCGTCAGAGCCCGCCGGGGTGGGTGAGCGCCGCACCTACATTCGGGGAGGCGAGGGTCTCGCACCCGCATCCAGCACGGCGCGCGGCGCCGGGGGAGGAGCTCGTGGCGTTCCCGTGGTCCCGAGGGCAGCGCGTCGCGATGCACGGCTCCACTGCCGTGTGGCGCTCGCGCGCGACGCTGCTCGTGGTGCTGCTCGCGTGCACGCTGGTGCTGGCCGCGGTGCTCGCGTGGGAGGCGCACGACGCCGCCCGCTCGCACCGCGCGACCGCCGAGCGCGCGCTGCACGACTACGCGGCGTTCGCGGCGTGGGAGCTGCTGGCCGACGCCGCGTCGCAGCTCCAGCCGGCGCTCGCGGGGGCGTTCGCGCCGGTCACCGGGACGCGCGCCGCCACCGCGTACGACGTCCTTCCCTCCCCCGATGTGCTCGCGCGCGCGGCCGCGGAGGTGCTGCCGTGCGCGGGCGGGGGTGAGGACGCCGCGCGCTGGTACTATCGCCTCGACTTCCGCGACGGGTCGGTGGCCATCGCCGGCAACCCGCCACGGGACGCCGAGCGCGTGCGGGCGCTGGCCCTGGTGAGCGAGCAGGCACGGCGCGCGTACCGCCCCGACTGGCGCTGGGCGGGCGTGCTCGCGGGGCGCGGCCGCGACGCGCGGCTGCTCGTGTACGCGGTGAAGTACGCGGAGCATGGCGCGCCGATCGCGGCGTACGGGATCTCCGCCTGCGCGTCCGCGCTCGGCGCGCCGCTGTTCGCCGGCGTGATGGCGCGCCATCCGCTCCTTCCGCGCACGCTCACCGGCGGCGAGCCGAACGACTCCCTGGTGGCGGTGACCGTGCTCGGGGCGGCGGGGGACACGCTCTACCGGTCCGCGGCGCGCGGGCTCCCCCTGTTCACGGCCGACGCCACGGTGGAGAGCTTCGGCGGCCTCACCGCGCGCGCCGCGCTCCGCCCCCGGGCCGTGGAGCGTCTGGCCCTCGGCGCCATCCCGCGCACCAAGCTCCCGCTGCTGCTCGGCCTGCTCGCGCTCACCGCCGGGATGATGGTGGTGGCGGTGCTCCAGCTCCGGCGCGAGCAGGAGCTGGCCCGGCTCCGCTCGGACTTCATCTCCGGCGTGTCGCACGAGCTGCGCACGCCGCTCTCGCAGATCCTCCTCTTCGCCGAGACACTCAGCCTCGGCCGCGTGCGCAGCGACGCGGAGCGCGCGGGGGCCGCCGACGTGATCGTGCAGGAGACGCGGCGGCTGATGCAGCTCGTGGAGAACGTGCTCCACTTCTCGCGCGCGGAACGGCGGATGACGCGCCTCGCGCCGGAGCCGATGCCGCTCGCCCCGTGCGTGCGCGAGACGATCGCCGCATGGCGCCCGCTCGCGGAGGCCGCCGGCACCACGCTGCGCGAGGAGCTGGACGAGCGCGCGGCCGCGCGCGTGGACCGCGGCGCCCTGCGGCAGATGCTGCTCAACCTGCTCGACAACGCGGTGAAGTACGGGCCGCCCGGCCAGACGGTGACCGTGCGCCTCGTGCGCGCCGGCGAGAGAGCGCGCCTCGAGGTGGACGACGCCGGGCCCGGCATCCCGCGAGAGGCGCGCGAGCGCGTGTGGGAGTCCTTCTACCGCCTCGATCGCGACGCGCGCTCGGCCACCACCGGGAGCGGCATCGGCCTCTTCATCGTGCGCGAGCTGGCGGCGCTCCAGGAGGGCACGGCGCGCATCGAGGATGCGCCGGGGGGCGGCACGCGGGTGGTGATCGAGCTCGCGGCGCTCGGCGCCGACGCGGCCGCCGCGCCGCCGGACGCACGCACCGGCGCGCCTGACGAGTCCCGCCGGTGCACCGTCGCGGAGGCACGGCCGTGATGCGCATCCTGCTCATCGAGGACAACCGCAACCTCGCCACCGGGCTGCGCAACAACCTGGAGATCGAGGGCTACGAGGTGGAGCTCGCGACCGATGGCACCACCGGCCTCGCGCGCGCCCGCGCCGCGGAGCCGGCGCTGATCATCCTCGACCTCATGCTCCCCGGCCTCGATGGCTACCGCGTGCTGCGCGCGCTGCGCGCCGACGGGCGGGAGACGCCGGTGCTCATCCTGAGCGCGCGCGGCGAGGAGACCGACAAGGTGCTGGGCTTCCGCCTCGGCGCCGACGACTACGTGACCAAGCCGTTCGGCCTCCTCGAGCTGCTCGCGCGCGTGGACGCGCTGCTCCGTCGCTCGGCCAACGGCGCCAGGGCGGCGGCGGAGCGGCTCGCCGAGCCGGTGCGCTTCGGTGACGTGGAAGTGGATCCGGCGGCGCACCGCGTGCGCCGCGACGGGGGGCCGGTGCCGCTCCGCCCCAAGGAGTACGAGCTCCTCCTGGCGCTGCTGCGCCGCCACGGTCAGGTGGCCGCCCGCGAGGAGCTGCTCCAGGAGGTGTGGGGATACGCGGAGGAAGTGATGAGCCGGACCGTCGACACGCACGTGGCGGAGCTGCGCCGCAAGCTGGAGCGCGATCCGGCGGAGCCGCGGCACATCCTCACCGTGCGGAAGGCCGGATATCGCCTGCAGCGCTGACGCCGCCGACGGCCGTGGCCGGACGTCGTGCCACTGGCAGGCGCGGCGCCAGCGCGCTAACGTGTCGCAGTCTCCGACCGTTCACCAACCTTCCCGATGACCCACTCGCAGGCGCCGGCCGCCGCCGCTGCCGCCGCGCACCCGACCGCGCCCCCCACACCGCGCGCCGATCGCTCCGACCGCTACTGCATCATCGGCGCGGGGCCATCCGGCCTCGCGACAGCGCGCGCGTTCGCCGATGCCGGCATCCCGTTCGACGTCCTGGAGCGCCATCACGACGTGGGCGGGATCTGGGATCTCGCGAACGAACGGACGCCGATGTACGAGAGCGCGCACTTCATCTCGTCGCGCACGCAGTCCGCGTTCGACGACTTCCCGATGCCCGACCACTACCCGGACTACCCGGGGTGGCGGCAGGTGCTGGAGTACATCCGCGCCTTCGCGGATCGCTACGGGCTGCGCGCGCGTGTGGAGCTCGGCACGACGGTGGAGCGCGCGACGCCGGCGGGCGATGGCTGGGAGGTGCGGCTCGCCTCGGGCGAGGTCCGGCGCTACCGCGGTGTGGTGTGCGCCATGGGGCACAACTGGGATCCCATCATCCCCGACTACCCCGGCCGCTTCGACGGCGAGGCGTACCACTCGTTCCATTACCGCTCGCCCAGCGAGTTCGTGGGCAAGCGGGTGCTCATCGTGGGCGGCGGTAACTCGGGGTGCGACATCGCGTGCGACGCGGCGATGATGGCGGCGCGCGCGCACATCAGCCTGCGCCGCGGCTATCACTTCCTCCCGAAGCACCTCTTCGGGCAGCCCACCGACGCGTTCTTCCGCAGCGGCCCGCACCTTCCCGCGTGGCTCGCGCAGCCGCTGCTGGCCGCGCTCCTCCGGCTGCTGGTGGGAGACCTCCGGCGCTACGGCCTGCCGAAGCCGGACCACAAGGTGCTCGCGACGCACCCGATCGTGAACTCGCAGCTCCTGCACCACCTCGCGCACGGCGACATCGCGCCGAAGCCCGACGTGCGCGAGCTGTGCGGCGACCGCGTGCGCTTCGCCGACGGGAGCGAGGAGCCCATCGACCTGATCGTGTGGGCCACCGGCTATCGCGCCACCGTCCCCTGCCTCCCGCCCGACGTGCTGTCGCTGGAGCAGGGCGCGGCGCCGCTCTTCCTGAACGTCTTCCCCGACCGGCGCAACCTGTTCGTGGTGGGGTTGTTCGAGACCGACGGGGGCGCCTATCCGATCGTGTCGAAGCAGGCCGCGCTCATCGCCGCGCTCATCCGCGCCGAGTCGGACGCGCCGGAGGCCGCGGCATGGTTCCACCGCCTGCGCACCGGCCCCCGCCCCGACCTCACCGGCGGCATCCGCTACCTGGGCTCACCGCGGCACTCGATCTACGTGCAGTACGATGAGTACGTGCATCGGGCGGAGAAGATGCTGAAACGGCTCGATCGGCTCGGGGCCAGGGGCCGGGGGCCAGGGGCCAGAGGGATCTCGGGAAGAGCGGGGTGAGAGCTGAGCACAGACGCGGTAGCGGGGGGGGGGGG
>CAMLEQ010000261.1 GCA_946479015.1 uncultured Gemmatimonadota bacterium
GCTTCACGGCGTTCATCTGCTGGCCGCTCCAGCCGGAGAACACGCCCACGATGTCGCACCAGCCCAAGACCGACGCCGTGGACTACCTGCGCACGGTGGCGATCTCGCGCATCGTGCTCGACAACGTGCCGAATCTGCAGGCGAGCTGGGTGACGATGGGGATGAAGATCGGGCAGGTGGCGCTGCGCTTCGGGTGCAACGACTTCGGCTCGCTCATGATCGAGGAGAACGTCGTCTCGGCCGCCAACACCACCTTCCGCACGACCACCGCCGAGATGGAGCGCCTCATCCGCGACGCCGGGTTCACCCCCGCGCGCCGGCGGCAGGATTACTCGATCATCCCCATCGAGACGGCGGCGTGACGGCGTCCCGCGTCGGCGTCGGCTACGACTCGCACCGCTTCGCCGCCGGCGTGCCGCTCCGGCTGGGCGGCGTGACGATCCCGAGCGATCGCGGGCTGGCCGGACACTCCGACGGCGATGCCGTGGCCCACGCGGTCACCGACGCGGTGCTGGGCGCCGCCGGCGCCGGCGACATCGGCGGGCTGTTCCCCGACAGCGATCCCGCGAACCGCGGGCGCGACTCGATCGACATGCTCCGCCGCGCGGTGGCGCTCGTCCGCGAGCGGGGGTGGACGGTGGCGGCCGTGGATGTCACGGTGGTGGCCGAGCAGCCGCGCATCGCGCCGCACCGCGACGCGATGCGCGCCGCGCTCGCGCCGGCGCGCGGCATCGGCGTCGTGGTTGTGCCCAAAATGGGCAACACCACCGTGGGGAGGGGGTGTATCGGCGGGGGGGTGGGGATCGCCTGCCTGGCCGCCGCCACACTCGTGTCCGCGCGCGAGCGCGCGCCGTAGGCCGCATGCACGCGATGCTGGAGCGCCTCGCCGCGCTGCCGCCCATCGCGCTCTACCTCGCGCTCGCGGCCGCCGCGGCGATCGAGAACTTCTTCCCTCCATTTCCCGCCGACACCGTGGTGGCGTTCGGCAGCTTCCTCGCCGCGCGGGGGGAGGGGAGCATGCTCGGCACCCTCCTCTCCACCTGGGCGGGGAACGTGGCCGGCGCGGTGGGCGTGTACGCGCTGGGCCGGCGTTACGGCGCGGCCTCGCTGGAGACCCGGCTGCGCCGCTACGGCGGCGGCGGCGCGATGCAGCGCCTCCGCGCGCTGCACGCGCGGCACGGCCTGCTGGCCCTGTTCGCGAGCCGGTTCATTCCGGGCGCCAGAGCGCTGGTACCGCCCTTCGCCGGCGCGCTCCGCCTCCCCGCGCTCCCCGTCATCACGGTCATCGCCGTCGCGTCCGCGATCTGGTACGGCATCGTCACCGTGCTCGCGTACCGCGCCGGCGCCAGTTGGGAGACGCTCCTCGCCGCCATCGGCCGGCTCTCGCGCACGGCGGCGCTGGCGGCAGTGGTGGTGGTGGCGATCCTGCTGGCGGTGTGGCTCCTCCGCCGCGAGCGCCGCCGCCCATGATCCCCGACGAGATCGCGCGCGCCTTCCTGCTGGAGCGCTTCGGCGACTTCCTGGCGCTCGAGCAGGGCGCCGCCCCCACCACCGGCGAGGCCTACGGGCGCGACCTGGCGCGCTTCGCCGTCTACGCGCGCACGAAGGGCGCGTCCGCGCCCACCAGCGTCACCGCGCGCACGCTGCGCGACTACGTGTACCACCTGAAGGATCTCGGGCTCGCCCCCTCGTCCATCCGTCGCAGCATCTCCGCCGTGCGAACGTACTACCGGTTCCTCATGGGGGAGGGGATCGTCGTCGAGGACCCGAGCGAGCGGCTCGAGACGCCCAAGCGGTGGCTCACCCTGCCCGAGGTGCTCACGGTGGACGAGGTGGAGCGCCTGCTGGCGGCGCCCACGCTCGACGAGCCGTTCGCGTTCCGCGATCGCGCGATGCTGGAGCTCGGGTACGGCGCGGGGCTGCGGGTGTCCGAGTGGATCGGCATCGGCGTGAAGGACGTGCTGCTCGACGACGCGCTGCTGCGCGTGTTCGGCAAGGGGAGCAAGGAGCGACTCGTGCCCATCGGGCGGCGGGCGATCGCCGCGGTGGCCATCTACGTTCGCGAGCTCCGGCCGCGCCTCGAGCGCGGCGCGGGGAAGGGCGCGCTCCTGCTCAACGCGCGGGGCGCGCCGCTCACGCGCATGGGCGCGTGGAAGATCCTCCGCAAGTACGTCGAGAAAGCCGGCATCACGAAGCACGTGAGCCCGCACACGCTGCGGCACACCTTCGCCACCCATCTCCTCGAGGGCGGCGCGGACCTGCGCGCGGTCCAGGAAATGCTAGGGCATGCCGACATCGCGACGACGCAGATCTACACGCACGTGGACCGGGAGTACCTGCGCCAGGTGCACAAGCAGTATCATCCACGCGGTTGAGGGGCGAGCGACGCGACCATGATCCTGGTGATCGACAACTACGATTCGTTCACGTACAACCTCGTCCAGTACCTGGGCGAGCTCGGCGCCGACCCCGTCGTGCGCCGCAACGACGCGATCGGCGTGGAGGACGTGGGCGCGCTGCGCCCGGCCGCGATCGTGCTCTCGCCGGGGCCGTGCACGCCGTCGGAGGCCGGGATCACGGTGCCGGTGGTGCGGCGGTGGGGCGCGGAGATCCCCATGCTCGGCGTCTGCCTCGGGCACCAGGCGATCGGCGAGGCGTACGGAGGGAAGGTAGTGCGCGCGCGGCGCGTGATGCACGGCAAGACGTCGCGCATCACGCACGGCGGCGAAGGGCTGTTCGCCGGCCTCCCCGCGCCGCTCGAGGTCATGCGCTACCACTCGCTCATCGTCGAGCGCGCATCGCTCCCCGAAGCGCTCGAGGTGCTGGCCGTCTCGGGGGACGATCCCGACGAGGTGCAGGCGATGCGGCACACGCGGCATCCCGTGTGGGGCGTGCAGTTCCACCCCGAGTCGATCCTCACCCAGGAGGGGAAGCGCCTGCTGCGCAACTTCCTCGCGCTCGCCGGATGCTGACGCGCACGCTCCTGGCCGCCGCGCTCGCGGCGCTCCCGTCGCTCGCCGCCGCGCCGCTCGCCGCGCAGAACGAGCGCGTCTACGTGCGCACGCCGGGCCCCGGCGAGGTGACCGCGGTCCTCCAGGACATCCTCTCGCACCCCTACATCGTCCGGCACGAGCGCTGGAACACGCGCCTCTTCCGCGATTCCGTCTTCGACCGCTCCGTGGTGGTGGTGGGCTCGGACGCCACCGTGGCGAGCACCGTGCACGGAGACGTCGTGGTGGTGGGGGGCGATCTCTTCCTCCGTCCCGGGGCGGAGGTGGACGGACGGGCGGTGGCCATCGGCGGCGGCGTGTACCGTTCGGAGCAGGCTCGCGTGCACGGCGCGGAGCTGTCCTTCCGCGACACGCGCTTCGACGTCGCGCGCACGCCGGACGGTACGGCGCTCGACTACCGCCGCCCGGAGTCGCTCGAGCAACCGGAGGTGCTCTCGCTCCCGATCCCGGACGGGATCCGGCTCCCCACCTACTCGCGCGTCGACGGTCTCGCGCTGCCGTGGGGACCGCGCCTGGCGCTCGCCGGCGGGCGGCTCGTGATCGACCCCACGCTGACGTACCGCAGCGACATCGGCGCCTTCGACCCGGCGGCGGCGGTCACGTTCCGCACCGAGAACGGGTGGTCGGTCGAGGGCTCGGGCGGACGCGGGACGTTCACGAACGATGCGTGGATCGAATCGGACGTCGCGAACTCCGTCAGCACGCTGGTGGCGGGGCACGACTACCGCGACTACTGGCGCGCGGATCGCGTGGAGGGCAGGCTCGCGCGCGTGTGGGAAGGGAGCGACGGCCAGCTCTCGCTCTGGGCGGGCGCGCGGACGGAGCGCGACTGGTCGATCGCCGCCGGCGGCCCGTGGAGCATCGGCGGACAGACCAACACCAACGGCATGATCCGCCCGAACCCGGCGGTCGAGCGCGGGCGGCTCTCCAGCGCGCTCGCCGGGGCGACGGGAGAGCTGCAGCTCGCGCAGCTCACCGTGCGCGGCGACCTGTCCGTGGAGCGCCCCTTCGACGCGCCGCGCGACGAGCGCTTCACCCAGACCACGCTCGATGGGCGAGTGGAGTTTCCCACCTTCTCCACGCAGACCTTCCTCTTCCGCGCACATGTGGTGTACACGGCGGGGGACACGGCGCCGCCGCAGCGCTTCGCGCACCTCGGCGGCTCGGGCACCTTGCCCACCCTCGACATCCTCGAGCTGGGCGGGGACCGGCTCGCGTTCTTCGAGGGGCGGTACAACATCCCCATCGACGCGGTGCACGTCCCGATCCTCGGCCCGCCGGTGGTCTCGCTCCGCTACCTGATCGGCTCCGTGGGGGTGCAGCGGCTCCCGGCGTTCCGGCAGAACATGGGCGTGCGGCTCGCGCTCGGTCCCGGACGACTGGATTTCACGTTCGATCCGGATACCCATCGTCACACCTGGGGGGCGGGGCTCACGATCATGCGCTGAGGGCGCCGCTGGGGCGCCCTCGGTTTGATTTCCGCGTGCCAGCGGGTATATTGGGTGGCGTGAATCTTGCAACGCCCATGTCCATCCCTCCGCGACCGTGAGCACTCTCGCGGTCATCCCGGCGCGACTCGCCGCCACGCGGCTCTCCCGCAAGCCGCTCCGCCTCCTCGCTGGAGCTCCCCTCGTCGTCCGCGTCTGGGAGCGTGTCCGCGACCTCGAGATCGCCGACCGGTGCGTGATCGCCACCGACCATCCGGATGTCGCCACCGTCGCGCGCGCGGCCGGGGCCGAGTGCATCATGACCTCCCCCGATCACCCCTCGGGGACGGACCGCGTGGCGGAGGTGGCCGCGCGCGCGGGGGTCGCTGACCACGACGTGATCCTGAACGTGCAGGGGGACGAGCCCTTCGTCTCCGCGGCCGCGCTGCGCGGAGCCGTGGCGCTCGTGGCGAGCGGCGCCTTCCCCCTCGGGACCGCGGCCGCGCGCGCCGACAGCGAGATCCTGGACACGCCGCACGTGGTGAAAGTGGTGTGTGCCGACGACGGCCGAGCGATGTATTTTTCGCGGGCGCCGATCCCGTTCCTCCGCGATCTGGATGACGCCGGACTCCGCCGCGGACTCGTGCGGCAGCACCTGGGCGTGTACGCCTACACGCCGCGTGCGCTCGCGCAGTGGGTGGCGCTCCCGCCGCACCCGCTCGAGCGCATCGAACGGCTGGAACAGCTCCGCCCCCTGGCGGCCGGACTCGCCATGGGCGTGGCCACGATCGACGAGGTCCCCCTCGCGGGGATCGATACGGAAGAGGACCTGCAGCGCGCGAACGCGCGGTGGACTGACCTCAGCGCGGGACGAGTGTAATGCCAACGAGTGGAATGCAGCAGACGACCAAGTTCATCTTCGTGACCGGCGGCGTGGTCTCCTCCTTGGGGAAGGGCATCGCCGCCGCGTCGCTGGGACGCCTTCTCGTGGAGCGCGGTCTGCGCGTCTCCATGATGAAGTTCGATCCCTACATCAACGTGGACCCGGGCACCATGTCGCCGTTCCAGCACGGCGAGGTGTTCGTCACCGACGACGGCGCCGAGACCGACCTCGATCTCGGCCACTACGAGCGCTTCATCGACCGGGCCCTCTCGCAGGCGAACAACGTCACCACCGGGCGCATCTACCTCAACGTCATCAGCAAGGAGCGCCGCGGCGAGTACCTCGGCTCCACGGTGCAGGTGATCCCGCACATCACCGACGAGATCAAGGCGTGCATGAAGCGCATCGCGCCGGAGAACGACGTCGTGATCGTGGAGATCGGCGGCACGGTCGGCGACATCGAGTCGCTCCCGTTCCTCG
>CAMLEQ010000262.1 GCA_946479015.1 uncultured Gemmatimonadota bacterium
TCCTCTCTCCGTCAGTTCCCCACACGCCACACGCGTTCCATGGTGGTCCAGCGACCGGGTCCCATTATTTTCCTATCATGGCGTTCATCTCCTTGCACGGCCACCATTCACTCCGCACCCGGCTGCGCGATGCGGTGGCGCGCGGGGCGCTCCCGGGGAGCCTCCTGCTGCATGGGCCGCGTGGCGTCGGGAAGCAGCGGCTGGCGCTCTGGCTCGGACAGCTGCTGCTGTGCACCGGCGCCGGGGAGCGGCCGTGCGGCGAGTGCGCGAGCTGCCGTTACGTGGCCACCATGGCGCACCCGGACCTGCGCTGGTTCTTCCCGCGCCCACGCCTGGGCGATGCCGATGCGTCGGCGGAGGAGGTGCTCGACGACTACGCCGACGCCATCGCCGAGCGTGTGAAGCACGGGGGACTCTATGCGGCGCCGAGCGGCACCGAGGCGATCTTCGTGGCCACGGTCCGCGCGCTCGTGCAGCTCGCCGCGCGCACTCCCTCGCTCGCCAGCCGCAAGGTGTTCGTGGTGGGCGATGCGGAGCGCATGGTCCCGCAGGAGGGCGCGGACGCGGCGGCGAACGCCTTCCTCAAGCTCCTCGAGGAGCCGCCGGCGGACACCACGATCATCGTCACGTCGAGCGAGCCGGGGGCGCTGCTCCCCACGATCAGATCGCGCGTGGTGGCGATCCGCGTCCCCCCGCTCCCCGACGCCGACATGCGCGAGCTGCTCGGCGAGCCCGCGGTGCAGACCGCGCTCGACGAGGGGGGCGTGGTGCGGGCGATCGAGGAGCGAGTGCGCCTCGCTGGAGGAGCGCTCGGCACGCTCCTCGGTGCATCCTCCGAAGGGGAGGCGTTCACCGCGGCCAAGTCGCTCCTCGCCGCCGCCACCGCCGAGCGCGCGGACCGCGTCCGCGTCGTGTTCGCGCTCGGCGGCTCCAAGGCGCGCGGCTTCTTCTCCGAGGTGCTCGATGCGCTCACCGTGCTGCTGCACCAGCGGGCCCGCGCGGCGGTGACGGCCGGCGACCGGCGAGGCGCCATCGGCGCCAGCCGCGCGATCGACGCCGTGGAGGAGGCCAAGCTGCGCGCGGGAGGGAACGTCAGCCCACAACTGCTGGGCGCCGCGCTCGTGCGGCGGCTCGCGGAGCATCTCGCATGACCGATCTCAGTCACATCGGCCCCGACGGCCAGGCACGAATGGTGGACGTGTCGAGCAAGCGCATCACCGACCGTGTCGCACGTGCAGAGGGGGTGATACGAATGAAACCCGAGACTTTGGGGGCCATTCGGGCCAACACCCTCGCGAAAGGAGACGTGGTGAGCACGGCAAGAATTGCCGGGGTGCTGGCGGCGAAGCGTACGGCGGAGTTAATTCCGCTCTGCCACCCGCTGCCGCTCACGGACGTGCAGGTGGACATCACTCCGGACGACGCGCTCCCCGGCCTGCGATGCGAGGCCACGGTGAAGACCACTGGGCGCACCGGAGTCGAGATGGAGGCGATAACGGCGGTCGCCGTGAGCCTCGTCACGGTCTACGACATGGCCAAAGCGGTAGACAAGGGCATGTCCATCACTGACATCCGTTTACTGGAAAAATCCGGGGGACGTACCGGGCACTGGAAGCGCGAGTAGTTCGGCACGACGGTTGCTCTGCCGATTGCGGCAGCGGGGCGATGCAAAGCCCCGTTCGTGTGTTCGGTACCCTTCTCAGGGGGCTCTTTTGAGGAACCCAAAGCAGAGTTACGCCCATCGGGGAGACCGCATCAGGCGCAACGATCGCATCAAGAAGGTACTGCTCGTGATCGGTCTCATCATCGCGGTCGCGCTATTCCCACGGCAGCAGCCGAAGGACGCGGAGGCGTCATCCTCGTCCTCGTTCACCTTCGGCCTCTCCAGCCAGTCGCGGCGGCTCCGCGCCGAACTGGATGCCACCAAGGGAGAGCTCGCGCTGGCCAACGCCAGGCTCGAGCGCGCGAACTCGATCATCAAGTACTCGTCGAAGTACAAGGTGGGCGCGGACCTCGCCACTTCGATCTACGACATCTCCATGGCCGAGGGGATCGAGCCGGGTCTCGCCTTCCGCCTCGTGCGCGTGGAGAGCGAGTTCAACCCGCGCGCCACGAGCCCCGTCGGGGCCGTCGGGCTCACGCAGCTCATGCCGTCCACCGCGCGCTACTTCGACAAGAACGTCACGCGCGAGCAGTTGTACGAGCCGCGCACGAACCTCCGCATCGGCTTCCGCTATCTCCGCACGCTGATCCGGGAGTACCACGGCGACGTGAAGCTCGCCCTGCTGGTCTACAACCGTGGCCCGGTGGCGGTAGAGACGCTTCGCTCGCTGGGGATCGACCCGCGCAACGGCTACGAGACGGCGGTGATGGGCGGCTACAAGGGGACCGGCGTCGTGGAGTGAGGCGACGGCTCCGCCGGACCTGATGCACGAGGGGGAGCGCACCGGTGCGCTCCCCCTCGTGCATCATCCGCCCCCGGGCCTCGCCTCCGCGCCGCTCGCTATCCGCGCACCACCAGCTTCTGTCCGGCGCGCACCATGTCGCCGTCCAGATCGTTCAGCTTCTTCAGCGCCTTCACCGTGGTGTCGTACTTCCGCGCGATGGACGTCAGCGACTCGCCGCGCTTCACCACGTGGATCTTCCCTCCCGTGGCCCTGCCGCGCGACGCCGTGGAGCGATGACTCGAGCGCGACGCGCTCGCCCGAGCGCGCGATCCCCGCACGATGATCACCTGTCCGGGATAGATCACGGTCTTCTTCAGCCCGTTCAGCCGCTTCAGCGACGCCACGGTGGTGTGATAGCGCTCGGCGATCAGACCGAGCGACTCGCCGCGCTTCACGACGTGCGACGCGACGCGCGAGCCCGACGACCCGTAGCGCTCGATGCTCGGATCGGGGACGTCGAGCGCCGCCGCGACCACCGCGTGCGAGGGGAAGCGCACCGCCTCCCCCGCCGGCAGGCGCCCACGCCGGTTCGGGTGCAGCTCGGGATTGTACCAGCGCAGCTCCTTCACCGAGATCCCCGCGCGCCGCGCGAGGGACATCAGCGTCTCCCCCTTCCGCGTCTTCGCGAGCGTGTAGGCGGTGCGGACGTCCTTGGGGAGCGCCGCGAACGCGGAGTCGAACCCCTCGGCGGCGCCCGACGGCACGTGCACCGTGTACGAGCCGTGCGGGGGCGTCACGCCGCGCAGGATCCCGGGATTGAGCGTCATGATCCGCGACACCTCCACGTGCGCGGCGGCGGCCACCGCCGCCAGCGGCGTGGCGGGCCCCACGCGCACAGTGTCGTACACGAGCGCCGAGTCGGGGGTGATGTCGAAGCCGTAGCGCTTCGGGTCCTTCGCCACGAGCGCCGCCGCGATCAGCCGCGGCACGTAGTCCTTGGTCTCGGCGCGGAGATAGTCCTTCTCCGCGAGCGCGAAGAACGCCTGGTCGCCGGTCTGCCCTTCCAGGTCATCGGCGTAGCGCGTGAGCCCGCGCGAGATCCGCCCCGGGCCGCCGTTGTACGCGGCCGCCGCGAGGAAGAGCGACCCGAACTGGTCCTCGAGATACCCCAGGAACTTGATCGCCCCCTCGGTGGAGCGCACCGGATCGCGGCGCTCGTCCACCCACCAGTCCACGCGAAGCCCCACGTCGCGCGCCGTGCTCGTCATGAGCTGCCAGATCCCCACCGCCGCCGCGCTCGAGTAGGCGTGCGGGTCGTATCCGCTCTCGATGAGCGCGAGATAGGTGAGGTCCTCGGGGAGTCCGGCCGCGTGCAGCTTGGCGCGGATCATCGGCTCGTACCGCCCGCCGCGCTCGAGCCAGGACGCGAACCGGTCGTGGGCGGCGTGCTGGTAGCGATCGATGAAGAACGCCACGCGCGACTGCGTCTCGTACGAGCGCACATCGATGTCCCACGTGGGCGCCTCCGGCTCCGCCGCCTCGGCCGCCGAATCCGCGGAAGACGCGCCCACGCTGTCGCCGAAGATCTTCACCGCTTCCCCGGTCACGTCCCGCTTCGGCGCGTCGCTCGTGTCGGCGGCCGCCGCCGTGTCCGCGCCTCGCGCGGCCAGCGTCGCGGTGTCGGGGCTCGCGCCTGGTGTGCTCACCGGTACCGGCGCCGTGGCCGGACGCGGCGAGTGGCACGCGAGGGCGAGAACGAGCGTGACGGGGAGGAAGCGGGATTCGATTCGGGGCATCGGTACGCGGGTGGGAGAAACGGAGAAACGGTGCGGCCTACCTCGTGGCGATGAAGTTCCCGAGCACGCGATTGGTGGCGCTGAGCACCGCGACCACCGCGCCGCGGACGGGATCATCCTCCACGAGCACCGCGCCGAGCAGGCGGCGCGGTCCCTCCCGGCGGTTCGTCACCGACACGATGACCACGGTGGCATCGAACGCCCGGATGGACTTCACGCCGATCAGCTCGAAGCCGAGCGCTCCCTCGGCGAACGACTCGATGGCGCGCAACGCCGCCTCGGCGGCCACGCGCAGGTCCACCGTGGGCGACGACTGGCCGCTCACGGTGGTCCGGAACTTCTGCCCTTCCAGCCATTCCAGCTCCACCTCCGCCGAGCATCGTCCATCCGGGGTACGCCGGAACACGAAGTCGGTGAAACGGAGGCGCTCCCGTCGGCCCGCGACGGGAAGGGCTGCCTGGCTGCTCTCGCTTTCGCTCTGCGGCATATGGCGGGCGGATGGGGTTCTCGCAAAGTGAACAGCGTGCCGGCTTTACGCAACACGATCCGCGGGCGCGAACGCAACCACGCCTTCCGCTCCCGTGCGGCGCACCCGATATTCGCGCGCATGCATGCCTTCCTCCTTCTCCTCGCTCTCGCCGTCCCACAGCAGGGCGACGACTCGCTCGGCGCGCACATCCGCGAGCGCATCGCGCAGGTGCCTGGCGCCGACGTCGCCGTGGCGTTCCACCGGCTCGGCCACGACGCCGACACGCTCTACATCCAGGCCGACAGCAGCTTCCACGCCGCGAGCACGATGAAGGTGCCGGTGATGATCGAGCTGTTCCGGCAGGTGGACGCGCGCGGGCTCTCGCTCGACCAGCGCATCCTGCTCGTGAACCAGTTCGGCTCCATCGCCGACGGCTCGCCGTTCGCCGCCGATCCGAAGGACGACTCCGACAGCTCGCTCTACCAGCGGGTGGGCGAGCGGGTGAGCGTGGGGGAGCTCATGCGCCACATGATCGACCGGTCGAGCAACCTCGCCACGAACGCGCTCATCGCGCTCGTGGGCGCCGACCGCACCACGAGCGCGATGCGATCGCTCGGCGCCATGCGCATCCGCGTGCTGCGCGGGGTGGAGGACCAGAAGGCGTACGAGCGCGGCATGAACAACACCACCACGGCGCGCGACCTCGCCATCATCCTCGACGCGATCCAGGAGAACCGCGCCGCCTCTCCCGCGAGCTGCGCGCGCATGCGCGACATCCTCCTCCACCAGCAGTTCAACGACGAGATCCCCGCGGGGCTCCCGCCGGGCACGCCGGTGGCGCACAAGACGGGACAGATCACGGCGCACCTGCACGACGCGGCGATCGTCTATCCGCGCGGGGGCGATCCGTACGTGCTCGTGATCCTCACGCGAGGGATCCCTGACGAGACGGTGGCGCGTGCGCTCATGCGGGACATCTCGCGCATGGTCTACGCGCACGCGATGGGAGGTAGGGCGTAGCTGGCGCGTGTGTGATCCTCGCGCGGGACCCGGGGCGCGGGACCCGGGGCGGGGGGCGGGGGGGCGGGGCGCGGGGGCGGGGCCGTGGTGGGCTCC
>CAMLEQ010000263.1 GCA_946479015.1 uncultured Gemmatimonadota bacterium
TGTCGAGCGTGTTCCACTGCATGGAGTACTCGGGGCCGAGCAGCTCGGCGGAGAGTCGCAGGCCCGCGCCGATGAAGCTCCAGCTCGTGGTGGCCTCGCCGAGCACGGTGCGTCGGTCGTCGGTCTCGAACTCGATGGTGAGCGTGGCGAAGTCCTCCGCCGGGGCGCGTCCGTAGTCCACGTCCGCGCCCATGTTCTCGCGCAGCCGCGCGACGTACTCGGGGCGCGTCCACTTGAGGCTCGCGATGCGCGACGTCACGCGCACGGGGCGCACGCTGGCGAGCGATGCGCCGGGCTCGGTGAGCAGGTGCCTGACGACGAGCGCCGAGTGGCACATCATGTCGTTCAGCACGCCGCCACCCTGCAGCTCCCCGCGCCAGAACCAGGGCATGTGCGGCCCGCCGTGCTCCTCGGCGGCGCGCGCGAGGTACGGCCGCCCGGTGGATGCCGCGCCGCGCTTCCAGAGGAGCGCGCGCCCCTGCTCCACCTGCGGCGCGAACACCTGGTTCTCCAGGTAGCCCGTCGCGAGCCCCACGCGCGCCGCCAGCTCGGCCACGCGCGCCGCCTCGGCCACGTTGCGGGCGAGCGGCTTCTCGCACGCGAGCCCCACGAGCGTGCCGCGCCCGCTCTCGATCGCGTCGACGATCTCCTCCACGTTCTCGACGCGCGCGTGGTTGGGGCCGGTGAGCCAGATCGCGTCGATCGCCGGGTCGGCCACCATGTCGCTTATCGAGGCGTACGGCCTCGCCTCGCCGATGTCGAGCGCGCGGGCGTACTGTGCGGCGGCCGCCGCGTTGCGCGCGATGGGGCTCCAGACGCCGAGGACGTCCGCGTCGCGCACGCCGCGCCACCCCTGGAAGTGGAACTTCGCGTTGAAGCCGCTGCCGATGAAGCCGACGCCGAGTCGTCGTGTGGTCATGTCGAAGGATGTCGTGTCAGCCGCCGGGGCGCACGTCGCCGTCGGAGTACGCCACGCCGAGCTTCCGCAGCGCGGGCTCCGGGCACCCCTGCCAGCTCGCATGGAAGACATTGCCCTCGTATCCCACGTCGCGCCACCCCATGGGAGTGGCGTAGAAGCCGGAGGCGGTGAGGTCGCGGAAGGCGGTGAAGAAGGCGGCGCCCTGGCTCAGCTCCGGACGCGCGCGCGCGGGCCAGGCGATGTCGTCCAGCAACCGGTGGCGGTGGGCGGTCGAGCAGGCGGCGAAGGGCGCGCCGAACCGCTCGTGGCACTCGGCGTCCAGCCACGCCAGCCCGCCACGCATGGCGGTGCGAGCCGCCGGCGCGGTGTCGGCATCGGCGAGCATGAAGTCCATGAACTCCGGCACTTTCGCCTCGGTGGCGCTCCCCGAGCGCTCGTCGCGCGGGAGGATGTCGTCCACGAGCACGCGCACGGTGCGCCACTCGTGCGCCGAGAAGAAACGGGGAACGAAGGCGCGCGCATCCGCGTCGCCGAGCGCGGCGGCGAGGCGCGCGGCGCGCCCCACGCGCGCGGCGCCGAGGTCGAGCGCCGCGGCGAGCGGCACGGCGCCGAGCAGCTTGAGCAGGTCGCGGCGCGTCGTCGAGAGATGGTCGTCGCTCACAGCGCCCCCGCCTTGCGTTGCTCGATGATGTGGTCGCTCGTGCGCCACGACAGCGCGAGGATCGTCCACGTGGGATTCTTGTCCGCCTGCGACACGAACGGGCCGCCGTCGGCCACGAACAGGTTCGCGCAATCGTGCGCCCGGCACCAGCGGTCGAGCGCGGAGGTCTTCGGGTCATCGCCCATGCGCACGCACCCCAGCTCGTGGATGATCCGCCCGCCGTCGGCGATCCCCCACCCCTTCTCGGCGGCGGGCATCGGCGAGAGTGGCGTGCCGCCCATCGCCCCGATGATCGAGCGGAAGGTCTCCTGCATGTGCTTGACCTGGCGCTTCTCGTGGTCGCTCCACTCCCAGTGGAAGCGCAGCACGGGAATCCCCCAGCGGTCCACCGTGTCCGGGTCGAGCTCGCAGTAGGAGCGCTCGTTGGGGACCATCTCGCCGCGCCCGGAGAAGCCCACCGTCGCGCCGAAGTAGCGGCGGTAGTCCTCCTTCAATGCTTTGCCGTAGCCGCCCCCCGGCGGGAGCGACTGGATCCCATCCATGCTGCCGTACTCCGGCGGGTGCAGCCCGCCCCACACCTCGATGTGATAGCCGCGCGGGAAGTCGAGCTGCTCGTTGTCCAGCCACCACGGCGAGTAGATGTGCGCGCCGCCGACGCCATCCTCGTCGTGCGGCACGTGGTCCATCATGCTCGGGATGAAGCCGGCGACGTCGGTGCCCGTGCTGTCGGTGAGCCAGCGTCCCACCACGCCGCTGGAGTTCGCGAGCCCCTGCGGGAAGCGGGAGGAGCGGGAGTTGAGGAGGATGCGCGCCGTCTCGCACGCGCTCGCCGCGAGCACCACCACGCGCGCGCGCACGTGCCGGTCGGCGCCGGTGCGCTTGTCGATGTAGCTCACCCCCGTCGCGCGCCCATCGGTGCCCACAGTGACCTCGCGCGCCATCGCCCCGCACACGAGCGTGAGCCGCCCGGTGCGGAGCGCCGGCGCGATGAGCACGTCGGGGCTGGAGAAGTTCGCGGCCACGCCGCACCCGCGGTTGCACTGCCCGCAGTAGTGGCACGCCGGGCGGCCGTTGTGCGGGCGGGTGAGGATCGAGAGGCGCGACGGGATGCTCGTGATCCCCAGCCCGCGACAGGCCTTCTGCACGAGCAGCTCGTAGCAGCGCGGGCGCGGCGGCGGGAGGAACCTGCCGTCGGGGTGGTTGCGCAGTCCCTCCACGCTGCCGAAGACGCCGATCAGGTCGTCCACGCGGTCGTAGTACGGCGCGAGATCGTCGTAGCCGATCGGCCAGTCGTCGCCGAGCCCGTCGATGCTCTTGCGGCGGAAGTCGTCCGGGCCGAAGCGGAGGGAGATGCGCCCCCAGTGGTTCGTGCGCCCGCCGAGCATGCGCGCGCGCCACCAGTGGAAGCTGCTGCCGGGAGCGCGGGTGTACGGCTCCCCCTCGATCTCCCAGCCGCCGATGCAGCCGTCGAACTCGCCGAACGGGCGCTGGCGCGTCGGCGCGCCGCGCCGGGGAGAGGCGTAGGCGGGAGTGAGCATGGCGGAGTCCTTCGTGGCGTACCACTCCGGGCCCGCCTCGAGCATCACGACGCGCGCGCCGGCGCGGGTGAGGACGTGCGCCGCCATCCCCCCGCCGGCGCCGGAGCCGACGATGCACACGTCGTACGTGTCGCGCGGCGGCGCCACCGCTGGGGCGCGCCGCGCGTCGGGATTCTCGTCAGGCATCGCGGCTCAGTGGTCGGTCTCCGGGAGCGGACGCACCCAGATGTCGCGGAAGCGCACCGGGTAGCCGTGATTCTGGAGCATGAGCGGGAGGCTGTCCGGGTGCGCGACGTACGGCGGCCGCTCGCCGAAGGCGGTGGGGCCGGTGAGCACGGCATCGTCCTGCACGAGCACGCCGTTGTGCACCACCGTCATGCGCGCGCGGCGGAGCAACTCTCCCTTGGGGCTGAAGCGCGGGCGGCGGAAGATGATGTCGTACGTCTGCCACTCCCCAGGCGCGCGGCTGGCGTTCACCATCGGCGGATACTGGCCGAAGATGGCGGCTGCCTGTCCGTCGGCGTACGTGGTGTTGTGGTACGAGTCGAGGATCTGGAGCTCGTACTTGCCCATGAGGTACACGCCGCTGTTGCCGCGCTCCTGCCCCTCGCCGGTGGCCGGGGTGGGCGTGGCCCACTCCACGTGGAGCTGCACGTCGCCGAAGGCGCGGGTGGTCTCGATGCTCTGCTTCCCGGCCACCTCCATGTAGCCGTTCTCGACCTTCCACTGCGCCGGGGCGCCGGCGCTGTCGGCGGAGCGCCAGTTGGAGAGATCCTTCCCGTCGAACAGCACGATGGCGTCCGACGGCGGCGGCACGGGCTCGCCGGCGGGCGCGGGGGTCACCACCGGCGGCTGCGGTCGCACCATGGAGTGGACCGCGTAGGCGGTGACGATGCGCGACGGGAGGAGCACGGGGGCGGGCGGGGTGGGTGGAGTGCGGGGGCGGCTGGCACAGCCGGCGGCGAGCAGGAGGACGACCGCGGATGCGGCGCGGGAGAGAGCCATGGCGCGTTCGGTGTGATGGTTGGTGCTGGGCGGCGCGGGCCGGGCGAGGCCCGCGGCGGGGGAGCTTTCCCAGGGTCGAAACGCTAGCGCGCGGGGGGCGCGCAGGCTAGAAGGGGTGAGGGAATCGGGACTCGGGAAACGGGAATCGCGGGGCGCGGGGCGCGGGATGAGCGCTTCCGAGGAGGGCGGAACGGACGGGCCCCTGGGTTGCGTGCGTCCCCGCCCCCATCTTTTCCCGAGATCCCCCTGACCCCCGGCCCCCAGCCCCGAACCCCCGACGATGCGCATCCTGCTGGTGGAAGACGACGCCGAGCTGGCCGGCATCCTGGTGTCGGGGCTGGCCGAGCACGGGCACCAGGTGGTGTGGGCGCGGGACTTCGCCGAGGGGAACTCGCGCGCGCTGCTCGGGAGTCACGACGTGATCATCCTCGATGTGATGCTCCCCGGCGGCAACGGGTTCGCGCTCTGCCGCGAGCTCCGTCGCCGTGAGATCGGCACGCCCATCCTCATGCTCACCGCCAGGGACACCGTGGAGGACCGCGTGATGGGGCTCGACGTGGGGGCGGACGACTACCTCACGAAGCCGTTCGCGTTCGCCGAGCTGCTGGCGCGCGTCCGCGCGCTCGCGCGCCGCCGCCCCGTGCCGATCCCAGAAGTGATCCGCGTGGCCGACCTGGAGGTGGATCTCACCGCGCACCGGGTGCGCCGCGCCGGGCACGCGATCGAGCTCACCGCGAAAGAGTACGCGCTCCTCGAGTTCCTCGCGCTGCACCACGGGGAGGTGGTGGACCGGGCCGCGATCACCGCGCACGTGTGGGACGAGAATCACGATCCCTTCACCAACGTGCTCGAGGTGCTGGTGCGGCGCCTCCGCCGGAAGATCGACGACGCCTTCGAGCCGAAGCTGATCCACACGCTGCGCGGCGCCGGCTACCGCTTCGGCACCTGACCATGGCGCTCCGGCCGCTCGGCAGGCTCCGGCGCGACCTCACCCTCTGGTACGTCGCCACCTTCTGCGCGATCCTCGCGCTGCTCGGCGGTGGGCTGTTCGTGTCGATCCGGCGTCAGATCTCGGCGCAGCTCGACGGCTCGCTGCGCGACGCCACCACGGAGCTCGAGCGCGCCGCGCGCATCCGCGAGATGGAGGCGCGCACGGCGCACGGGCAGGTGGTGGACGCGGTGGACGAGCTGCACATCCCCGACCGCGCGCTCTACCTGCTCGATCCCGCCGGCTACCCGGTGAAGCCGGAGCGCGCCGACGCGTGGATCCGCGCGGCGGCGCGCGAGGCCGCGGGCGCCGGCCGCGTGGACGAGGACCACGAGGTTCCCGGCGAGCGCGCGCTCCGCCTGCACGCGGAGCGGTTCACGCTGGAGAGCGGGGCGCCGATGGTCGCCGTCGCCGTGGCCGACAAGGTGGAGCTGGAGGACCGCTACGCCTCGCTGATCGTGGCGTTCGGCATCGCGGCGAGCGTGGCGCTCGTGCTCGTGGCGGCCGGCGGGTGGCTGCTCGTGCGCAAGTCCACCGCGCCGGTGGAGCGCACGATCGAGTACATGCGGCGCTTCATGGCCGACGCGGCGCACGAGCTGCGCACGCCGCTCACGGTGCTGCGGA
>CAMLEQ010000264.1 GCA_946479015.1 uncultured Gemmatimonadota bacterium
GCACGCACTACGTGAGCTTCGCCGAGTGGATGTGCCCGATCAACTGCATCGAGCCGGCGAAGTGCCCGGTGACGAGGGGACCGCGCACGTGGAGCCTGCCGACGGCGGTGCGCGCCTACGTGGACGGCGAGCGCGCGCGCGGTCGGAACCTTGCGGGTCCGGCGATCTTTCACTGCCGGCATCGGGCGTACGGGGTGGGGATGTTCGGCGCGGACGAGGCGCTCGCGGCGGACCGGCTGGTGGCCGACGCCGGGGCGGCGGGCGCGGCGGAAGTGCTCGTGGGCACGGTGTCGCACTGTCACGGGGCGTTGTGCGTTCTATCGGTGGAGGGGTGACCGCGCACGGGCGCGAGGAACCCGGGGACTCAGATGCGGGCGCCGGCCGCCCGTCCGCGCGCGATGGAGCGCGTCCAGCTACGAGGAGCGACAGGTGGGAGAGACGTTCGACTACGATGTGGTGATCATCGGTGCCGGCCCGGCCGGCCTCACCGCCGGCATGTACGCCGGGCGCTCGATGCTGCGCACCGCCGTGCTCGAGCGCGGCGCGCCCGGCGGGGAGCTGCTCAACACCGAGATCATCGAGGACTATCCCGGCTTCGAGCACGTCGAGGGGTGGGAGCTGGCGCAGAAGTTCGAGAGCCACGCGCGCAAGTTCGGCGCGGAGGTCATCACCGCCAACGTCGAGACCGTGCGCAAGCGCGACGACGGCACGTTCGAGAGCATCACCGACGGCGGCGACGTGTATCGCTCTCCGGTGGTGATCCTCACCGCGGGGGGCACGCCGGTGAAGCTCGGCGTTCCGGGCGAGCTCGAGTACGCGGGGAAGGGGGTCTCGTACTGCGCGATCTGCGACGGCGCCTTCTTCAAGGGGCACACGATCGCCGTGGTGGGGGGCGGCGACGCGGCGGCCGAGGAGGCGGACTTCCTCACGCGCTACGCGGCGAAGGTGTACCTCATCCATCGCCGCGACGAGCTGCGCGCGTCGAAGATCATCCAGAAGCGCGTGTTCGAGAACCCGAAGATCGAGGTGATCTGGGACACTGTGGTGGAGCGGATCGAGGCGGACGAGCAGGGACTGGTCAACACCCTGAAGCTCCGCTCGGTGAAGAGCGGCGAGGCGCGCGACCTCTCGGCGACCGGGATCTTCGTGTTCATCGGCTTCCGCCCCAACACCGGGGTGGTCGAGGGGCACGTGGACCACGACGAGGGGGGCTACCTCATCACCGACTCGAACATGGAGTCGTCGATCCCCGGGCTGTTCGTTGCCGGCGACGTGCGCTCGCAACTCACACGGCAGGTGACCACGGCGGCGGGGGACGCCACCACGGCGGCGATCGCCGCCGAGAAGTACATCACCGCGCTGCGACACGGGCAGCAGCCAGAGCCGCTCCCGCAGAGCGGGGGGTACACGGTGTGAGGATCGGCACGATCACTGTGGGCGCGTTCCAGGAGAACGCCTATCTGGTGGTGGACGAGGAGGCCGCGCGCGCGGTGCTCATCGATCCGGGCGCGGAGGGGGAGCGGTTGGTGAACGCGGTGCGCGAGAGCGGTGCGACGCTCGACGCGATCTGGCTCACGCACGCCCACGTGGACCACGTGGGCGGGATCGCTTCGGTGAAGCGCGCGTTCGACGTTCCGGTCTACGTGCACCCCGAGTCGGAGCCGATCTACCGCTCCGCCGTGCAGCACGGCGCGGCCTACGGATTGCGCGTGGAGGCCCCTCCGCCCGCGGACCGCGCGCTCGCCGAAGGGGACATCGTGCGCGTGGGCACGCTCGCGTTCGGGGTGATGCACACCCCGGGGCACGAGCCGGGGCACGTGGTGTTCCACGGCAACGGCGTGGCGTTCGTCGGCGACTGCCTGTTCGCCGGGTCGGTGGGGCGCACCGATCTCCCGCTCGCCGATCCCGCCGCGCTCGCGCGGTCGCTGGAGCGCATCGCGGCGCTGGGCGACGCGGTGGTGGCCTACCCCGGGCACGGCCCGGCGGTCACCATCGGACGCGCGCGGGCGACGAATCCGTTTCTGAACGGCATGGCGCGCATCCCGGGGGCCTGGTGAGCGCCGCCGCGCCGTCGCGCGCCGGAGGGGCGCTGGCCACCGTCATCGCGCTCGCGCTCTGGCTGGGCGCGTCCGTGTTCTTCACCATCGTCGTCGCGCGCGCCGCCTTCCGCGTGCTCCCCACGCGGACGCTCGCCGGCGCGCTCGTGGGGGGGACGCTGCCCACGATCTTCATCACCGGGATCGTCGCCTGTGGCATCGGGGCGATCGCCGCGTGGAGCGATCCCGCCGGGGCGCCGGCGCGCGCGCTCCGCCTCTGGGCGGGACTCGCGGGCGCCTTGCTCTGCGCAGCCGCGCAGTTCGTCGTCGTGGGGCGCATCGAGCGGCTGCGCGCCTCCCTCGGCACCACCCTCGAGGCGCTCCCGCCCGGCGACCCGGCCCGCGCGGCCTTCGGCCGGCTGCACGCGCTCTCCGTCGGCATGCTCGGCGTGGCGATGCTGCTGGGGCTTCTCGTCCTCGTCCTCTCTTCCCGTCACCTGCTCGCGATCGGCCGAGACTGAGCGCGCCTCGGGGGAGGCGGGGATCCACCGGATGCCGAGGGCGTCGAACTGGCCCGGCACTGGTCGGCAGCGCAAATTGTGGACATGAGGAGCGTGATCGCGCTCCTCGAGCACTTCAACCGCTTCGCGCCGGTGCTGCGCACCCCGGTCACCGGGTGAGCGCGGCCCGCGAAGGAGACTGCATGCGCATTCTGGGTCGATTCGGAGTCGTTGCCGCGGTGATCCTCACGGGCTGCAAGCTGTCGAGCGATCTGCCGACGCACGTGCCGGCCGGGATCATCAACGCCACGACCGTGTCCGATGGCAGCGACGGGTTCACGACCAGCCCCGTCGGCATCTTCTACAACAACGTGAACGTGACGCCGCCGTCCGACAGCCGGCTCGCACCGGACAGCTGCGTCGACACCACGTTCGTCGCCCCGACGAATCCGGGGTCGCCGAACGTCACGAACGTCGATGCCGGCGCGTCGATCGCGGTGCAGACCGACCTCGCCACCGGCTCGATGACGCCGGACACGGACGAGTTCGGGCTGATCTCGTACGTGATCCCGAACAGCGGCTCCGTCCCGCTCTCTGCAGGGTCGACCGTGACCTTCGTCGTCCCGGGCGCCGAGAACGGCTTCGCCGCCATGACGATCACGGCGCCCACCGTGCACCCGTACACGCTCGGCCCGATCGACACCATGCCGGCGGACTCGATGCTGATCACCTGGTCGCCGGCCGACGGCGCGCCGGCGGCGATGGACCTGTCGTTCCAGTACGCGCTCGACAGCAACCGCACGACGCCCAACCGCCAGATCGCCTGCCGCTTCGTCGACGACGGCTCGGGCTACATCAAGAAGCAGTTCGCCGCGCACTGGCGGCAGGCTGCCCCCGGCACGCGGCACATCGACTCGCAGCGCTGGCGCACCACCCAGCAGACCATCGACTTCAATTCGCTCGTCGTCCAGTCGCGCTTCAACGTGTCGAAGACGACGTTCCCCTGATCGCGCGCGCGGCCGCGCAGGGTGCGCGGCCGCGGCCGGTCCCGTTCCACGACCGGCGGGGCGCCGCGCCCGCGGCGTCCCGCCGCCTCACGAGGTAGAATTCGCATGGCAGAAGCGACCCGCATCGAGAAGGACCCGCTCGGAGAGCTCGCCGTTCCGGCGAGCGCGCTCTACGGGGTGCAGACGATGCGCGCCACGCAGAACTTTCCGATCAGCGGCATCCGTCCGCTGTCCATGTTCGTCACCGCGGTGGTGTGGATCAAGAAGGCCGCGGCGCTCACGCACGAGGAGACCGGGCGGCTCGATCCCAAGCTCGCCCGCGCGATCGTCCAGGCGGCGGACGAGGTGCTCGCCGGCCAGCACCGCGAGCACTTCGTGGTGGATGTCTACCAGGCGGGCGCCGGCACCTCGCACAACATGAACGTGAACGAGGTGCTCTCGAACCGCGCCAACGAGCTGCTCGGCGGGAAGCGCGGCGAGTACAAGCCGGTGCACCCGAACGATCACGTCAACATGGCGCAGTCCACGAACGACGTGATCCCCACCGCCATCCGACTCGGCGCGCTCGCGCTGCTCGGTCCGCTCGTGACCGCGTTCACCGGGCTCCGCGACCGCTTCCTGGAGAAGGGGCGCGAGCTCGACGACGTGATCAAGAGCGGGCGTACGCACCTCCAGGACGCCATGCCGATCCGGCTCGGCCAGGAGTTCCGCGCCTACGGCCACACCATCGACCGCAACCTGCGGCGACTGGAGCAGACGGCGGACTGGCTGCGCGACCTGGGGATCGGCGGGAGCGCCGTGGGCACCGGGGTGAACGTGGAGCCCGAGTACCCGGCGCTGATGGTGAAGCACCTGCGCGAGATCACCGGCCTCGAGCTGCGCGAGGGGGAGGACCGCATCCAGCTCATGCAGAGCATGGGCGATGCGGCGGCGCTCAGTGCCCAGCTGCGCACGCTCGCCGCGGACCTCGGCAAGATCGCGAGCGACCTGCGCCTCCTCGCCTCCGGCCCTCGCACGGGACTCGACGAGATCCGGCTCCCGGCGGTGCAGCCGGGCTCCTCGATCATGCCGGGGAAGGTGAACCCGTCGATCCCGGAGATGGTGAACCAGGTCTGCTTCCAGGTGTTCGGCAACGACGCCTGCATCGCGGCGGCGGCCGAGCACGGGCAGCTCGAGCTGAACGTGATGATGCCCGTGATCGCCCACAACCTGTTCCTGTCGATGATCATCCTCGCGAGCGCCGCCGAGTCGCTCGCCGAGCGGACGGTGAAGGGGATCGAGGCCAACCGCGAGCAGTGCGAGTACTGGGTGGAGCGGTCGGCCGCGCTGGCCACGGCGCTCGCGCCGCGCATCGGCTACGCGCGGGCCGCGGAGCTGAGCAAGCAGTCGGTGAAGGAGAACACGCTCATCCGCGACCTCGTGCACCGCGAGAAGGTGCTCCCGGACGACCAGGTGGATGAGATCCTGGACCTCCGGAGGATGACGGAGATCGGGGTACCCGGGGATAGGGGGTAGGACATGGTCGCTGGACCACCGTGAAACGCGTGTCGCGTGTGGGGAACTGACGGGCAGAGGAGGGAGGTACGGCGAGAGTAGGTTCGGATGTAGAGAGAGTCTATCTATACACGAACCTACACGCGCTCTTCCTCGCTCCTCTTCCCGTCAGTCTCCCACACGCCACACGCGTTTCATGGTGGTCCAGCCACCAGGTCCTAGAATCCCCCTGGCCCCCGGCCCCGACGCGTCTTATCCTCAATCATGCGCATCACGACCTGGGCCGAGTACGGCCTCATCTGCGCGCTGCACCTGGCGCGGCGGGGCGACGAGGGGCCCGTCACGGGGCGGGACATGGCCGCGCGGGAGCGGCTTCCGGCGGACTACGTCGAGCAGATCCTGCTTCGCCTCCGGCGGGCGGACATCGTCCGGAGCACGCGAGGGGCGCGCGGCGGGTACTCCCTGGCGCGGCCGGCGAGCGAGATCTCCGTGCGCGACGTGATCAACGCCTCGGAGCTCACCACCTTCGATCTCCACTGCGTGTCGCACCCCGTGGACGATGAGCGGTGCTCCGCCGCCCACACCTGCAGCATCCGCCCCGTCTGGATGCTCCTGCAGCGCAAGATCGACGACGTGCTGGAGAGCGTGCACCTCTCGGACCTGATGCACGAGGAGCCGGTGGTGCGCGAGCGCGT
>CAMLEQ010000265.1 GCA_946479015.1 uncultured Gemmatimonadota bacterium
CAAGAAGGCCGACGAGCGGATCATCGAAGAGCTGCGCTCGCGTGGCGTGCTCTTCAAGGCGGGAAAGATCGAGCACGCGTATCCGCACTGCTGGCGTTGCGGCACGCCGCTGCTGTACTACGCGCGCGAGTCGTGGTTCGTGCGGACCACAGCCTTTCGCGACGCGATGCTCGCGCGCAACGCACGAGTGGACTGGCATCCGCCGGAGGCCGGGCAGGGGCGGTTCGGCGAGTGGCTGGAGAACAACATCGACTGGGCGCTCTCGCGCGATCGCTACTGGGGGACGCCGCTCCCGGTGTGGGTGTGCGACGCGAGCGCCGAGCACGTGGAGGCGATCGGGAGCTATGCCGAGCTGGCGGCGCGCCTGGGCGAGCCGCTCCCGGCGGACTTCGATCCGCACAAGCCGCACATCGACCGGTACACGTGGCGCTGTACCAGCGCCACGTGTACCGGGACGATGAGACGCGTGCCGGAGGTGATCGACACGTGGTTCGACTCGGGGTCGATGCCGTTCGCGCAGTGGCACTACCCGTTCGAGCATCGCGACATCGTGGAGCGGCAGTACCCGGCGGACTTCATCGCCGAGGGAGTGGACCAGACGCGCGGCTGGTTCTACTCGCTGCTGGCGATCGCCACGGGGCTCGGCGATGCGCTGCCGAACAACCTCGGCGAGGGCGGGACGAACGCGCTCGCGGCGCCGTACGAGGCGGTGGTGGTGAACGACCTCGTGCTCGACGCCGATGGGCAGAAGATGTCGAAGAGCAAGGGGAACGTGGTGGATCCGTGGGCGGTGGTGTCGCGCCACGGGGCGGATGCGGTGCGGCTGTTCCTCATCGCGTCGAGCCAGGTGTGGATGCCGAGGCGCTTCGACGAGGAGGCGATCCGCGAGCTGGCGGGGCGCTTCCTGCTCACGCTGAAGAACGTGTACAGCGGCATCTTCGCGCAGTACGCGAATTTCGGGTGGACGCCCGGGCCGGACGACCCGCCGCCGGCGGCGCGGCCGGTGATCGATCGCTGGGTGCTGTCGCGGCTGGCGACGGTGGAGCGGCGCGTGGACGAGCTGCTGTGGACGTACGATGCGACGCTCGCCGCGCGGGAGGTGATGGAGTTCGTCGTGGACGACGTGTCGAACTGGTACGTGCGGCTCAACCGCGCGCGCTTCTACGACGTGGATGGCGCGGACAACCGCGCCGCCTTCGCGACGCTGCACGAGGTGCTGGTGGCGGTGTGCCGGATGCTGGCGCCGTTCGCGCCGTTCGTGACGGACTGGATGCACCGCGAGCTCACGGGGAGCTCGGTGCACCTGGCGCCGTTCGGGCGGGGGCGCGGCGCGCCGGAGGTGGTGGACGCGGAGCTGGAGCGGGCGATGTCGGACCTGCGGACGCTGGCGACGCTGGCGCGCGCCGCCCGCGAGGACGCCGGGGTCAAAGTCCGGCAACCGCTTCCGCGACTGGTATGCGTTGTGCCAAATTACAGGGCTGGAATGTTTGCCCAGCTCGAGCCGCTCCTCCGCGCGGAGCTGAACGTGAAGGAGGTGGAGTTCGCCTCGAGCGGCGACGCGCTGGTGCGGCTGGAGGCGAAGCCGAACTTCCGGGCGCTCGGGCGTCGGTTCGGCAAGCGCACGCCGATGGCCGCGCAGGCGGTGGCGGCGCTGTCCAGCGAGGCGCTGTTCGCGTTCGAGCACGGCGCGCCGCTGGCGATCGCGCTCGATGGCGAGTCGCACGTGCTCGCCACGGAGGAGCTCGAGATCGTGCGCCGCGCCAGCGGGGAGCTCGTGGTGAAGGAGGAGGCCGGCTACGTGGCGGCGATCGATCCCACCGTGACGCCCGAATTGCGGCGCGAGGGGATCGCCCGCGAGCTGGTGAGCCGGGTGCAGCGAATGCGCAAGGATGCCGGCTTCGCGGTGAGCGACCGCATCCGGCTCCAGGTGACCGGGAGCGCAGAGGCGGAGGCAGTGGCACGCGAGCACGAAGCGTACGTGGCGGCGGAGGTGTTGGCGAGCGAGGTCGCCATCGGGGGCGATGTCGCCGGGAACCCAGACGCAGTGCAGACGGTCGAGTTGGTGGACGACACCGTTCGCATTGCCTTGACCAGAGTGCATTAGCGATGCCGTCTTCAGCGAGCCCCAAGAAGGGCAAGCCGATGAACAAGAAGATGCTCGCGCACTTCGAGAAGCGACTGCTCGAGGAGCGCAAGCGGGTGCTCAAGGAACTCGGCAACTACAGCGAGGCGTTCAACGCCACGCCGCAGTCGGCCGACGGGGACCTGAGCTCCTACTCGTTCCACATGGCGGACCAGGGCACCGACGCCATGGAGCGCGAGAAGGCGTTCCTGTTCGCGAGCCAGGAGGGGCGCTTCCTGTGGCACATCGACCAGGCGCTACGGCGGCTGTACCGCACGCCGGAGACGTTCGGGAAGTGCCACAACTGTGGGGAAGACATCGATTTCGATCGCCTGGATGCGCTCCCCCACGCGCGTCTCTGCATCGCGTGCAAGCAGCGTGAAGAAGATGCCAAGAAGCAGCAGCCCCAACAGGGCTAAGCCCGCGCTGTTCTGGACGCTGGTCGTCGGCATCATCATCGCCGACGTGATCACGAAGCTGCTGGCGGTCAGCACGCTCGTGCCCCAGCGCGTGCCGCGCGAGGTGATCGGCGACTGGGTGCGCTTCACGCTCGTCTTCAACCGCGGCGCGGCGTTCGGCCTGCACCTCGGCCCCTGGTCGCGCGGGATCTTCCTCGTGCTGACGGTGGTGGCGCTGGTGATCCTCGGGCGGCTCTACCGCGCCACTCGCCCCGGGGAGATGCTGCGCACGATCGCCCTCGGGCTGGTGGTGGGAGGCGCGATCGGGAACCTCATCGATCGCATCCGCTCCCCGATGGGGGTGGTCGACTTCCTCGACATCGGATTCCGCGACTGGCGGTGGCCCACCTTCAACGTGGCCGACATGGCGGTGAGCACCGGCGCCATCCTCCTCGCCTGGGTGCTCTGGGGGGAGGAGCACGCCGCGGAGCAGGAGGCCCAGCGCCCCGAGCCGGTGGTCGAGCCGCGGATCACGCGCGGCGGCTGACCACGTCGCCGTGACGTCCACTCCAGCGGGGGGCGGCGCGCTCCGTCCCACGCGGCACGAGCTCACGGTCGAGGCGGACGACATCGTCCGCCTCGATTTGCTCGTGGCCCGCGCGCTCGGCCTCTCGCGCACCCAGGCGGCCACGCTCATCGCCACCGGCCGGGTGACCGTGGACGGGCGGCGTGAGAAGGCGAGCTACCGCCCGCGCGTTGGCGAGCGCCTCACCGTAGAGGTCCCGCCCCCCGAGTCGCGCCCCGTGCTCGCCGAGGAGATCCCGCTCACCGTGGTGTGGGAGGACGAGGACGTGCTGGTGGTGGACAAGCCCGCGGGGATGGTGGTGCACCCCGCCCCGGGACACTGGAGCGGCACGCTCGTGAACGCGCTCAAGGGACGGGGGGGCGCGCTCTCCACCGCCGGCGGCGAAGGGCGCGAGGGGATCGTCCACCGCCTGGACAAGGACACCTCGGGGCTCCTCCTCGTGGCGAAGACCGACCGCGCGCACCGCGCGCTCGGCGCCGCCATGAGCGCCCGCCGCATCGTGCGCCGCTACGCCGCCCTCGCTTGGGGGCACCTCGACGGCGACCGCGCGACCATCGACAAACCCATCGCCCGCGACCCGCGAGACCGAAAGCGCATGGCAATCGTCAGTAGTGGACGACCCGCGCGGACGGACTTCGTGCGGCTCGCCCGATTCGATTCGGCGGACCTGCTGCGCGCGCACCTGCACACCGGACGCACGCATCAGATCCGCGTGCACCTGGCGTCGATCGGACATCCGGTGGTGGGGGACGACACGTATGGCGGAGGTGGCGGGCGGCGTCTGATGGCGCTCCCCCCGCAGCGGCACTTCCTGCATGCGGCGTGGCTCATCTTCCCGCATCCGGTGACCGGCGCGCCGATCGACCTGCGCTCGCCGCTGCCGGCGGATCTCGCACGCTCGCTGGCCGCGGCGGCCGGGTCGGACGAACTCCTGTCTCACCCGGATCCGCTGGATGTCTTCGGCTTCTACCGTCTCGACTCCTGACACCACCACCGGCCAGCTGCTCATCTTCCGGCTGGCCGACCGGCGCTACGGCGTGTCGCTCGACACCGTGCGCGAGATCCTCCCGTTCCGCCGCCCCACGCGGCTGCCGGGGGGCGGCGCGCAGGTGGCGGGGCTCGTCAACGTGCGCGGGACGATCGTGACGGTGCTCGACCTCGGGGCGCGGCTCGGCGAGCGCGCCGCGGCGCGCGCCGGGGGCTCGATCGTGCTCGTGGAGCACGGCGGGAAGGTGGTGGGAGTGGCGGTGGACGAGGTGCTGGACGTACTGCGGGTCGCCGACGTCGAGATCGAGACCGACGCGGCGGAGCTCATCCCGGGTGGAACGGTGCGCGCGCTCGGTCGTCTCGACGGCGAGGTCGTTGGCATCCTCGACATCCAGGACATCATCACGCAAGTGCTCGCTTGAGCGGAGGAATGGGACGTTGAGTCACACGGTGCTGGTCTGCGACGACGCGATCTTCATGCGGACGATGATCACCGACATCCTGACGCAGTCGGGATTCGAGGTGATCGGCGAGGCGGAGACGGGGGTGCAGGCGATCGAGAAGTACAAGCAGCTGCGTCCCGATCTCGTGACCATGGACATCGTGATGCCCGACATGGGGGGGATCGATGCGGTGCGGGAGATCACGAAGCTGGACGCGAACGCCAAGATCCTGATGTGCAGCGCGATGGGACAGCAGGCGCTGGTGGTGGAAGCGATCCAGGCGGGCGCGAAGGACTTCGTGGTGAAGCCGTTCCAGCCGAGCCGGGTGCTGGAAGCGGTGCAGCGGGTGCTCGGGTGACCGGGTGGCGGCGCGGCCGCGAGGCGGCGTGACCAGGCGGGGCGCGCGCCGGCGCGCCTAGGGACCATGGATCTCGCGAAATACGCCGAGCTGTTCCTGACGGAGAGTCGGGAGCATCTGTCGGTGCTGAACGACCAGCTTCTCGCGCTCGAGCGGGAGCCGGGGGCGATGGAGCCCGTGAGCGCCATCTTCCGCGCCGTGCACACGGTGAAGGGGATGAGCGCGACGATGGGCTACCGCGCGGTGACCGAGCTCGCGCACGAGCTGGAGAGCGTGCTCGATCGGGTGCGGCGGGGGGCGCAGTCGGTGACGCCGGCGCTGATGGATGCGCTGTTCACGGGCGCGGATGCGCTCGAGGCGGCGATCGAGGCGTCGGTGCAGGGGAGGGCCGACGAGGTGGATGTGGCGTCGCCGGTGGAGCGGCTGAAGGCGCTGGCGGCGGCAGCGCGCCCCGCGCCGGGAGCGCCCGGGGGGGCCGCGGCGCCGTCCGCTCCGTCGCGGCCATCGCGCCCCACGCCGGCGTCGATGGCGGCGGTGACCGGCCGCGGCGTGCTGGTGCGCGTCAGGCTCGCCGCCGGCACCACGCTGCGTGGCGCGCGGGCGTTCCTGGTCGTGAAGAAGGCGGAGTCGCTGGGGACGGTGGTGTCGGTGGTGCCCCCGCTGGAGGCGCTACAGGCCGAGGCGTTCGACCGCGACTTCGTGCTGCGCCTCGACAGCGCGCTGGGCGCCGAGGAGATCGTGGCGGCGCTGAAGGGGGTGGGGGACGTCGAGGCGGTGAGCGTGGAGTCGTCGCGCACCGGCGGCGCCGTCACCGGCGCGGCGCCG
>CAMLEQ010000266.1 GCA_946479015.1 uncultured Gemmatimonadota bacterium
AGCGGCGCGCCCAGATCGTGGCGCAGGTGGCGGGGCTCCGGCAGGGGATGCCCGATCCCGAGGTGGTGCACCGGCAGCTCGCCGAGTCGGAGGCGCGGCAGCGGACGTCGCGCGAGGCGGCGGCGGACGCGCACGCCGCGCGCGAGCGCGCGGAGGGCGAGCTGGCGCGCGTGCGCCCGCGGTGGGAGGCGATGCAGCGCGAGCGCGAGCAGCTCCTGGCGCTCCTCTCCGACCTGCGCGTGGCGGAGGGGGAGGAGGCGGGGCTGCACCGCGATCTCGAGCGCATCGACCGCGAGCTCCGGGAGATCGCGAGCGCGCGCGCCGAGCGCGAGGGGCTGGACCGGGAGCTCGCGCCCTACGCGGCGCTGCACGCCGAGTTCCAGCGGCTCGAGGTACTGGCGCGCGAGGAAGGGCGGCGGCAGACGCTCCTCTCCACTCGTCAGGCACTCGAGGAGGAGCTGGCGCGGCTGCGCGACCGGCGCGCGCGCATCGAGACCGCCCCGCGCCTGGAGGAGGAGGTGGGCGCCGCGCTCGGCGCGAAGCGCGAGGAGCTGGAGCTGGAGGACGGCCGCCTCGAGGCGCGGCGCACGGAGTGGGTGCGCGACCGGCAGGAGGCGGAGACCAAGCGCCAGGCGCTGCGCGACCAGTACCAGGAGCTGAAGCTCCAGCGCGACCGCCTCGCCGCCGCGGGGGAGGAGGGCGCGTGCCCGACGTGCGCGCGCCCGCTCGCGGGAAGCCTGCGCTCCGTGCTCGAGCTGCTCGACGGGCAGATGGAGACCGTCCGCGTGGACGGGAACTACTTCAAGGGGCGCGTCGAGCAGCTCCACGAGATGCCCGAGGACCTCAAGGAGCTCGACGAGCGGCGCCGCGCGCTCCAGCAGGAGGTGACCACCCTCGAGCGCCGGCTCATGAAGGTGCAGCTCGCGGTGCAGGAGCTGGCGCAGCTCGGCGGGGACATCGCCGCGAAGGAGGAGCGCCTGGCCGCGCTCGCGCGCGAGCTCGACGCGATCCCCGCCGGCTACGACGCGGAGCGGCACGACACCGTGCGGCGCGAGCTGGACCGCCTCATGCCTCTCGACGCGCGGGCCACCCGCCTCAGCGCGCAGATCGAGCGGGAGCCCGTGCTCGCGCGCGAGCGGGCCCAGGTGACCGAGCATGCCGAGCGGGTGGCCGCGCGGCTCGCCGAGCTGCGCGCGCGGCGCGACGCGATGACCGTGAGCGAGGCGGACTTCCTCGCGCTCCGCGATGCGTTCGATCGCGCGAGCCAGGCGATGCGCCTGGCGGAGCTGGGGCTCGCCACCGCCGAGAGCGAGCTGGCGGCGGCGGGCGCGGCGCTCGAGCTGGCGCAGCGCGCCGCGCGCGAGCTCGAGGAGCGCCAGCACCTGCTCGCGGAGCTGAACGGGCGCAAGCGCCTGCACGACGAGCTGGACCGCGCGTACACCGACCTCCGCACCGACCTGAACTTCCAGCTCCGCCCCGAGCTGTCCGAGCTGGCGAGCTCGTTCCTCTCCGATCTCACGGATGGGCGCTACGACGAGCTCGAGCTGGACGACCAGTACAACATCGTCGTCCTCGAGGACGGCCTGCCCAAGCCGGTGATCTCCGGGGGCGAGGAGGACCTGGCGAACCTCGTCCTGCGGCTCGCGATCTCGCAGATGATCGCCGAGCGCGCCGGACAGCCGTTCTCCCTGCTCATCCTCGACGAGATCTTCGGCTCCCTCGACGAGCTGCGCCGCGCGAACGTGGTGGATCTGCTGCGACGGTTGCAGGATCGCTTCGAACAGGTCATCCTGATCACCCACATCGAGTCGGTGCGGGACATGCTCGATCACGTGATCGCGGTGCGCTTCGACGAGGAGTCGGGCTCGAGCGTCGCCGTGCAGCAGGATGCCGCGGCCGTGGTGCCGGAGGCGGGACCGGACGAGCCGGGGCTGCTCGAGGAAGCGGGAGCCGCGGACTGATGGCCATCGCCCGCACGTGGCGCGCGAGCCGCCACCCCGACGGTCCCCTGCCGGCTCGGCTGGAGGACATCCCCGCGCTCAACCAGGTGTTCAGCGATGCGTTCACCGAGCGCTATCGCCGCGACGGCCTGGTGGGGGTCCGCGTGCCGTTCCTCAACCCCATCATCTGGCGCTACGCGATCGAGGATGCGGCCGGCGGCGCGCTGCTGTGGCGCGACGAGCGCGATGAGATCGTCGCGTTCAACATCGTGCACTGCTCCGGGCGCGAGGGGTGGATGGGGCCGCTCGCGGTGCGCCCCGACGCGCAGGGGAGCGGGGTGGGGAAGGACATCGTGCGCGCCGGCATCGACTGGCTGCGCGGCGCCCGCGCGGGGACGATCGGGCTGGAGACGATGCCGCGGACGATGGACAACATCGGCTTCTACTCGTCGCTCGGCTTCGTCCCCGGCCGCCTGACGATCACCGTGACCATGGAAGCGGCGCACGGCGAGCATCCGCCGACGCTGCTCTCGCGCCTCTCCGCGCGCGACCGCGACGCGGCGCTCGCGGAGTGCCGCGCGCTCGTGAGCGAGCTGCTCCCCGGCTACGACTTCACGCGCGAGGTCGTGCTCACCGACGAGCTGGGGCTCGGCGACACCATGCTCTTTCGCGAGGGGGGGCGGCTGGTGGGCTTCGCGCTCTGCCACACCGCGCCGCTCGGCGAGGGGCGCAAGCGCGAGGAGACGCGCGTGCTCAAGCTCGCGCTGGCGCGCCGCGCGATGATGCGCGACGCGGCGCTCGCCCTCGCCGACTACGCGCGCCGCACCGGCACGCGCCGCGTCGCGTTCCGCGCGCAGACCGAGTATGCCGACGCGTACCGCACCCTCGTGCAGCTCGGCGGCCGCGTGCGGTGGACCGATCTCCGGATGAGCCTCGACCAGTACCCCGAGCCGGTGCCGGGAGAGGGGCTGGTGTGGAGCAACTGGGAGATCTGAGGGCGGGGCCGAGGCGTTGAAGCCTCCCACCGGCCCGCATCACGTCCACGTCCGGCAGGCGCTCGCGCTCCGATGCCCGGAGCCGGCCGGTCGCGAGTGCCGAGACGCCGACGAGGAGAATCACCAGCCGCGGTACGAGACACGGCCGCGATCAGTGCGGGGGCGGCCTCGCGCTACCACGTGAACGCATGCAGCACCCGGAAGGTGCTGTCGAGATTGACGAGGAAGTGCCACTCCCCGCGCTGGTAGGTGGGTGACGTGGCGAAGTACCGGTTCCCGTACTGGGCGAGGTAGACAGCGCTGTGTAGGGGCTGCGGGAAGTACGCGCTGTCCAACGCCTGCGACGCCCGCTGGCAGAGGGCCTCGTCGTTGAGGATCCGAATCTGGTCCGTCGGCACGACGGGCAGGCTGTCGAGCGCGGCCCGCAGGTCCGCCACATCCGAGTCGGCCGAGACGAGATCGGTGAGGTGCCCCATGATGCGCATCGCGGTCGTGTCCGACACCGGGAGGCACCAGGGTGGTGGCGTGCTGGGTGACCCTGACCATGTCGCGGCCGTTCCGGCCAGGACGACTCCCACTAGCATAGCGAAAACGACGAGAGATCTGGCTCGATTGGGCATGGGGCACCTGCGTGCGCAACAGCGGCGACCGTAGGATTGGGCAATTGCCGAACGGCCAGTGATGGACCACGCAACCACCTGCCGCTCGACCTCCGGAGCAAATCACAGCGGAGCTGGTCGTGGAGTAGCCGACCTCGCGTCGACCCTTCAGCAATACGCGCTCACCATCCCAGCGACACCAGCTTGTGGAAGCTGCTGTCGAACACTACCAGGTACTTGTACTCGCCCATAGTAAGGCCCGGGGGATGGGTGGCATAGCTGGTTCCCATTCGCGCGAGATACACCGACTGCGCACGCGGCGGATCGAAGAACTGGCTGTCGAGTGCCACGGACGCCAAGTGACAGAGGGAGTCGTCGGACACCATCTGGATCTCGGCTAGCGGCACTACGGGCAGCTGCGGGTGCGCGGCACGCCACTCCACCCACGGTGCGCTGGACGACGTATCCATGGTCACCAGCGTCTCGAAGAACCGCCGTGCGACAGAATCATCGATCGGTAGGCACCACCGCGACACCATGGGCATCGGTGCTGGACGCGACCGTGTCGTAGCCGCAGTCAGTGTCAAAATCGACATCGCAAGTGTCACGGGAATGGCTCGCGTCATGAGATCGCCGGAGAAAGGCCCGTAGAGAAAGACTCAGGGGGTGTGCTGACACAGCCCTGACCCGCCGCCGGGGCCCGCGTCGCCAGGTCCGCGAAGGCGCGCTGCCGCGCCGCCCCCGGACGTCGCAGCTAGTTCTTGGTGACACGGATGATGTGAAAGCCACTATCCATGTGAACCCAGTACCCCACCGTCGATTCCGATGGCGGGAACGCCGCATACCGTCCCTCGACACGAGCGAGATACAACGGGTAACCGTGAGGAGACGTGTAGAAGCCGCTGTCGAGTGACGCCGAGGCACGGTGGCACAACGAATCATCTGTCACCAACCACACAGCACTCGTATCAGCTTTCGGCACGTTCCTCAATGACGCCCGCAGCGCGGCGGGGCCAGAGTCGTCCGAGGTCGCAAGCCTGAGCATCTGTGAAAGAAAGCGCCGTGCGAACGGGTCATCCGAGGGCTGGCACCATGGCGGGGGTGAGACGGACGACCGGGCCGGTTGGGCCGCGGCGGCTGCGACGACGGCTATCCCGCTAAATGCAACCGACAGTACGCGCAGTCCAAGCATGGTTCCTCCACGTCTCCTGCCATTCCATCGTGATCTTGGTGCAAGCGCCACGAGGTCTCGCTTCGCCACCCATCGCGGCGAGATCAGGTCACGCACCCCGCCGCGGTGCGCACGTCCGTCGGCTCCGTATGGTCGTCGAAGATCCGCCGGCCCAGGGCGTGGATGCGGCTCGCGTAGTCCTCGGGGAGTGGCGCGCCTTCGAGCTGCAACTGGTCCGCGATGTACGAGCCCACGGCGCACGTCGCCCGCGGTGCCCCGATCTCGTCGAAGCCGCCGGTGAGATCCCTGTAGGACACCTGGCGATCTGGCTTCAGCAGAAAGAGTAGACTCCGAAAGGCGAAGACGCGCGCCGGGATGCTCGCACCGCGGTCCGCGGCGATCTCCATCGCGGCGGCGAACACGCTCGAGTCGCGCAGGATGTGGGCGTGGATCGTCTGCCGGCTGAGCGCGGCGATGTCCGTCTGGGTGCGGAGCGCGCGCATCCCGGCGGCAATGGCCGCTCCTCCCTCACGACCACAGTTGGTGATGAATCCCTCCGCCCAGCGCTCGTGCGGAGCGGGGTGCCCGGTCGCGATGATCCGGCTCGCCAGCCGACACTCGCGCCGGATGTAGGTCGAGTCCGCATTGGTCTGCGCGTGGGCAGGAGCCGGGCGCAACGTGGCGATCATCAGGAGCATGCGCGCGACGACTCGGAGCGTGCCGCTCCTGGCTGGCGCGGGTTCGAGAGCTGAACGCGGAGCTACAGTTCGCACGTGATCACCATGAGGGCGGCACGCCCAGTGCCGCTGCCACACAACGTGCACTCTGGCGCACCACCCCCGGCGTGGTCGGATCGGCGATGGCGGCGAGGGCCGCTGCGCTCGTGCTCTCGCGCGCCTCGGTGGGCAGGGGAGCGCTGACGTACGGTCCCGGCCGGTCGCTGATCACACCGAGCCCTGGACATGGTGCGCGG
>CAMLEQ010000267.1 GCA_946479015.1 uncultured Gemmatimonadota bacterium
TCTTGCGCATGAACTGCACGATCGCCATGTCGAGCTCGTCGCCGCCGGTGCGGATGGACGTGTCGCTGACGATGCCGGAGAGCGCGATGACGGCGATCTCGGTGGTGCCGCCGCCGATGTCGATGACCATGTTGCCCGTCGGCGTCTCGACCGGGAGGCCGACACCGATCGCCGCGGCCATCGGCTCGGCGACCATGAACACCTCCTTCGCGCCGGCGCCGAGCGCCGAGTCGCGGACCGCGCGCTTCTCCACCTCGGTGATCCCCGACGGGACGCACACGATGACGCGCGGCTTCACCTTGAAGATGTGGTTGTCGATGATGAGCTGCAGGAAGTAGCGCAGCATCTTCTCGGTGACGTCGAAGTCGGCGATCACGCCGTCCTTCATGGGACGCACGGCGATGACGCCTTCGGGCGTCCGACCGAGCATGCGCTTGGCTTCGAGGCCCACGCCCTTGATCTTGCCGCTCCCTCGGTCGATGGCGACCACGGATGGCTCGTTGAGGACGATCCCTTCCCCCTTCACGTAGATGAGGGTGTTGGCGGTGCCGAGATCGACGGCGATTGCGTTCGCGGGAAAGAGCGATCCCGCTTTGAAGAGGGGCCAGCGCATCAAGGAGTCAGGCTGACGTTCCGAGCGGAACGTGGTAGGCGGCGGGTGGGAGACTGCACGGTCGCGATGAACCTAGCCGCGCGCGGTGGCTGCGGCAAGGTATTGGCTTGACATGACCTAGCGTGATCGAATAAAGTCGCTCGCATGCCGATTCCCCGCCTCCCGGAAGTCGCCGTCGTGGACCATCGAGTGTGCGACGCCTGCGGCCTCTGTCTTCCGCTCTGCCCGCCCATGGCGATCCAGATGCGTCGCGAAGGACTCCTGATTGACGATTCAGTCTGCACGGGGTGTCGGAAGTGCATCGCCCCCTGCCCGGTGGGGGCGCTGGCGATGGTCCCGGCCGGAGGAACGGCGGCGGCGGGCGGTCGGACGGGCATCCAGTCGTGAGCGCCCGGCGCTGCGACGTCCTGATCGTGGGCGGCGGGCCCGCAGGGCTCATCGCCGCGCGCGAGCTGTGCGCTCGCGCGCCGGGGCTGGAGGTGCTCCTCCTGGAGCGGGACCGGGCGATCGGCTCCCCCGTGCGGTGTGGGGAAGGAGTGGGGAGCGGCGGGCTCTCGGAGTTCATGGACCCCGCGGGGGCGAGCTGGATCTCGCGCCGCATCACCAGGGTGATCTTCTGGGCGCCCGACGGAACCGAGGTGCGCGTGGCGGAGGGGGACGTCGGCTTCGTGCTCGACCGCGCCCGCTTCGAGCCGGCGATCGCCGCGGAGGCGGGGCGCCTCGGCGCGGAGATCGTCGTGGGCACCGAGGTCACGGGGCTCGCGCGCACGGCGGAGGGGTGGGAGGCGCGCACGTGCGGCCCGTCGGGCGACGGGAGCGTCCGCGCCCGGCTGGTGATCGGCGCCGACGGCGTGGAGGGGATGGTGGGACGCTGGGCGGGGCTCGACACGCGCGTCCCCGCGCGGGACATGGAGAGCTGCGCACAATATCTGGTGGCCGGGATCGACTTCGACCCTGACGCGATCTACCTCCACTTCGGCAGCGCGATCGCGCCCGGCGGCTACGCCTGGGTCTTCCCCAAGGGCGTGGGGGTGGCGAACGTCGGGCTCGGGATCGTGGCGCTGCGAGCCGAGCCGGGACGGAGCGCAAGGCAGTACCTCGACCGCTATCTCGCCACATACTTTCCAACGGGCGTGCGCACGGGATACACCGTGGGCGGCGTGATCGTGCACCCCACCGTGAAGCGGACGGTGGCGGACGGGCTGCTCCTCTGCGGCGACGCGGCGCACATGATCAACCCCCTGTCGGGGGGAGGGATCGTGAACGCGATGAAGGCGGGGCGGCTCGCGGCCGCCACCGCCGCCGACGCGCTCGCGGCCGGCGACACGAGCGCCGCGCGCCTCCAGCGCTACCACCACGAGTGGATGGCGCTGCTGGGCGACGACCACATCCGCTTCCACCGCCTCAAGGACGCCCTCGCCGGCTTCGACGACGCGTTCTTCGACCGGCTGGCGCGCACCACGAACGAGATCCCGGCGGAGCGCCGCACCCTGCGCCGCATCTTCGCGTCGGCGCTCGTCAGGCATCCGACCTTGATGCCGGTGGTGCTCAAGTATTTCGTGTAGCGCCCAGCACGAGGGAGGTGCCCACCGCGCAGCGGTTGGCGAGCGCGCCCCCCACGCGCTCCACGGCGCGCAGCCGGCCCACGCCGGGAAGCGGGGGCGCCCAGAGATAGACCGGCGTGCGGGGGATGGCGAGCGGGTTTCCCCGCCACGGCCGCGCGAGCGAGAAGCCCGCGTGGTACCCTTCGGCGGCCGCCAGCTCCCACTCGCGCGTGCCGGCCGCGCCGAACGGGTAGCTCACCGCACCGCACGGCGCGTCGAGCGCCTCGGCGATGGACCGGCGCGAGCGCGCCAGCTCGCGCGCGGCCTCCGGACCGGCCAGCCAGGTGAGGCGCGGGTGCGTGGCGGTGTGCGAGGCGAACTCGATCCCGCGCCCCTGCCACCGGCGCATGTCGCGCCAGGCGAGATGCGCGAAGCGCCGGCCGCCGTAGGCCACGTCCCAGCGGTTGAGCCGCCCCGCGTACTCCGTGATCACGAAGCAGATGGCGACGAAGCCGTGCGCCTCCAGGATCGGGAAGGCGTGGTCGCGGAGCCCGCGATAGGCATCGTCGAAGGTGAGGGCCAGCTCTCGCGGGGCGCAGGCGCGCTCGCCGCGCAGGCAGGCGGACAGCTCGCCGAGGGTGAGGGTGCGCCACCCCTCGCGCGCGAGCCGGTCGATCTGGAGGGCGAAGCGGCGCGGCGAGATGCGCGTCACCCCCAGCTCGTGCCGGCGCTCCACCTTGTGCCAGCACAGGATGGGAGGGACGCGCATCGCGCCGCGGTCGATCAGAGCACCTTCTCCACGGGGGTGACGGAGAGCCCGAACGCCTCGGCCACCGCCGGGTAGACCACCTTGCCGTCCACCACGTTCAGCCCCTTCCGCAGCGACTCGTTGTCCTTCAGCGCCTGCTTCCACCCCTTGTTCGCGAGCTGCAGCGCGTACGGGAAGGTGGCGTTGGTGAGCGCCAGCGTGGAGGTGCGCGGCACGCCGCCCGGCATGTTCGCCACGCCGTAGTGGATGATCCCGTCCACCACGTACACGGGGTTCTCGTGGGTGGTGGCCTTGATCGTCTCCACCGAGCCGCCCTGGTCGATCGCGACGTCCACGATCACCGCGCCCGGCTGCATCACGAGCAGGTCCTCGCGCCGCACGAGCCGCGGCGCCTTGGCGCCGGTGACGAGCACCGCGCCCACCACCAGGTCGGCGGTGGCGATCTGCTCCAGGATCGTGTGGCGGTTCGAGTAGACCAGCGTCACGTTCGCCGGCATCACGTCGGAGAGGTAGCGCAGCCGCTCGAGGGAGATGTCGAGAATCGTCACCTTCGCGCCGAGCCCCGCCGCCATCTTCGCCGCGTGCGTCCCCACCACGCCGCCGCCCAGGATCACCACCTTCCCCGGCGGCACGCCGGGCACGCCGCCGAGCAGCACGCCGCGGCCGCCGTGCAGCTTCTCCAGGTACTTGGCCCCCTCCTGCACCGCCATGCGCCCCGCCACCTCGGACATCGGCGTGAGCAACGGCAGCTCGCCGCTCGGGAGCTGCACCGTCTCGTACGCGATGCACGTGGCGCCGCTGTCGATGTGCGCCTTCGTGAGCCGCTCGTCCGCCGCGAAGTGGAAGTAGGTGAAGATCGTCTGCCCCTTGCGCATGTGCTTCCACTCGGGCTCGATCGGCTCCTTCACCTTCATGATCATGTCGGCGTCCCGCCACACGGTCGCCGCGTCGGGCGCGATCTTCGCGCCGGTCTTCACGTACAGCTCGTCGGGGAAGCCGCTCCCCTCGCCCGCGCCCTTCTCGATGAGCACCTGGTGCCCGTTCGCGACCAGCGCTTCCACGCCGGCCGGCACGAGTGCCACGCGGTTCTCGTTGGTCTTGATCTCCTTCGGAACGCCGATGAGCATATGGTTCGGTTGTCGGTGTGTAGTGGGGGGAAGATGCGAGCGTCGGGGGACGCTCTCAGGGGCCGTCCGGCCCGAGACTCACCACCGTCTGGGCCGCCGGGGCGTAGAAGTCGCGGCACACGGCCGCGATCTCCGCGGGGGTGATCGCATCGATGAGCGCGAGCACCTCATCCAGCGTGCGAAACGGCTCGTCGTACAGCGCCACGCCCGCAGCACGATACATCCGCGAGGACACGCTTTCCAGGGAGAGCGTCACCTGGCCCCTGAGCTGGCTCTTCCCCATCTCGATCTCCTCGGGGGTGAGCCCCTCTTCGGCCAGGCGCTGTAGCTCCTCCCGGATGGCATCGCGCGCCTGCGCCGCCGTGCGCGGCGCCGTGCCCACGTACACGCCGTGCAGCCCCGTCTCCGGGTGGAAGCTCTGGAAGGTGTACACCGAGTAGGCGAGCCCCAGCTCCTCGCGCACGCGCTGGAAGAGCCGGGAGCTCATCCCGCCACCGAGAATGCTGTCCACGAGCACCACCGCGTAGCGGCGCGGGTCGGCGTGGGGGACGGTGGGGGAGCCGAAGACGATGTGCGTCTGGGCGCCGTCGCGCGGGATGCGCTCCTCGGTGGGAGGCACCGCCTCCGGGACGGGGGTGCGGAGCGGCTCATCGAGGCCGCGCGGGATCGCCGTCCATCCGGTGCGGTGGAGCACCTCGAGCAGCCGGTCGTGCTCCACGTTCCCCGCCGCGGCCACCACCACCTGCGGCGGGTGGTAGGCGCGCGCGTGCAGCTCGCGCAGCTCGGCCACGCCGAGCGCGGAGACGGTCTCGCGGGTGCCGAGGATCGAGTAGCCGTAGGGGTGCGGCCCCCACAACGCTTCGTTGTGCAGCTCGAAGACGAGGTCGTCGGGGGTGTCCTCGACCATGCTGATCTCCTCGAGCACCACGTTGCGCTCGAGGTGCAGATCCTCCGGGCGGAGGAGCGGCCGGAAGACGAGGTCGCCGATCACGTCGGCCGCGCGCTCGAGGTCCACGTCGAGCACGCGCGCCTGGTAGGAGGTGTGCTCGCGTGCGGTGTAGGCATCGAGCGAGCCGCCCACGATCTCGAGCGCGAGGGCGATGTCGCGAGCGCTGCGCGTGGGGGTCCCCTTGAACACCATGTGCTCGAGCAGGTGCGAGACGCCCATGCGATCGCGCGGCTCGTGCACCGAGGCGGCGCGCACCCAGGCCCCGAAACTGACCGACCGCACTCCCGGCATCCACTCCGAGAGCACGGTCAGTCCGTTGGGCAATACAGTGCGCCGGAGCCCCTCATCGAGCCGCGACGTCGCGTCACTCACTTGCGGGAGCGACCTCCGCGTCCCTCGCCGCTCCGGGTGCGTCCACCGCGGCCGCCACGGCGATGCGCTCGCTCGGGCTGCTCCGTGGCTTCGACTTCGCCGGCGTCCGAGGTATTCACCGGCGGCGCGGCGCGCTCCCGTCCATGCGGGTGCGCGCCGTCCGTCTCCTCGGCCGCCCCATCCGGCTTGGGAAGGAGCGCCTTCATCGAGAGACGCAGGCGGCCGCGCTCGTCGCGATCGATGAGCTTGACCTTCACGCGGTCGCCCTTCTTGACC
>CAMLEQ010000268.1 GCA_946479015.1 uncultured Gemmatimonadota bacterium
GAAGGGAGAGGGGATCGTGCAGCTCATGGCGATGATCGCGCTGAAGCGGAGCGGCATTCCCCTCGATCGCGACATCGTGTTCATCGCCAACGCCGACGAGGAGCTCGGCTCCACCGGCGCGGCGATGTTCGTGCAGCGCCACGCGGATCTGCTGAAGGACGTGGAGTTCCTGCTCACCGAAGGGGGCGACAATCCCGTGCGCGACGGGAAGCTCGAGTACTTCGGCGTGGGGGTGGCGGAGAAGCGGACGTTCTGGCAGCGCGTCTCCGTGAAGGGGGTGCCATCGCACGGCTCGCGCCCCACCAAGGAGAATCCCGTGCCGCGCCTGGTCGCGGCGCTCGACAAGATCGCCCGGTACGAGACGCCGCTGCACGTGACGCCCGGCGTCGCCAAGTACTTCCGCGACATCTCGCGCGAGTATCGGGGGGAGCAGCGCGCGTGGCTCGCGAACGCCGCCACGGCGATCCACGACCCGCGCGCCCGCGCGTGGCTCACGAGCAACGTGTACTGGAACGCGATCCTGCGGAACACGATCTCGCTCACGGTGCTGAGCGCGTCGAACAAGACGAACGTGATCCCCCCCGAGGCGTCGGCGGAGCTCGACGTCCGCCTCCTCCCCGACGCCGACCCGAAGCAGTTCCTCGAGACGCTCGAGCGGGTGGTGGGCGACACCGCCGTGCACTTCACGCCGCTGCTGGAGCCGAAGACGGCGCTCGAGAACCCGATCGACACGGATCTCTTCCACGCGATCGAGCGCGCCTCGCGCGAGCGCCATCCGGACGCGCTGGTGACGACCCCGATGCTCACCGGCGCCACCGACCGCCCGATCTACCGCTCGCTCGGGATCATCACGTACGGCTTCGATCCGTTCATGGTGGAGTCGTCGGATTCCCAGCGCGGCGTCCACGGCAACGACGAGCGCGTGAGCGTGGAGAACGTGAAGTTCGGGGTGCGGTATCTGTACGACATCCTGCGGTACGCGCAGTGAGGCGCGGGGCGCGGGACGCGGGAAGCGGCGGCGCTGCGCGCCCGCCTGCGGGAAGCGTGCGTACGGATTGCGACGGGGGCCGCGGCATCTGCCGCGGCCCCCGTCGCGTTCCATGTTCAATCGCTTCCCGCTTCCCGCTTCCCGCTTCCCGCGATCACCCCCACCGCCGCCGGCACCACCGGCTCTCTCGGGTCGTTCGGCGCCCACCCCCACAGCGCGTCGCACGCGGCACCGCAGACCGCGCCCTGGCAGGGGCCCATGGAGAGGCGCGTGTAGAGCTTGGCCTGGCGGGCGCTCCACTCCGGCAGGAGCGCGCCGCGCGCCACGTCCTCGCAGCGGCACACGACGGTGGCGTCGTCCGCGAGCGCGCGCACCTCGGTGCGCGGGTCGAACGCCTCGGCCAGCAGCTCGGCGAAGCGCCGCCATTCGCGGCGGGCGCGCTGGAGCGACGCGGCGCTCGCGCCCCGCTCGTCGCCGGCGGCCGCGAGGCCGGCGATCTCTCCCTGCACCAGCGCCGCGTCCTCCCCCGCCACGCCGGTGGGCTCGCCGGCGCACAGCACGCCGGGCACGCTCGTGCGCTGGAGCGCATCCACCACCACGCGTCCGCCCGCCGTGTCGCAGCCGAGGAGACACGCCAGCTCGATGCTCGGCACGAGCGCCCAACCGCAGGCGAGGAAGTCGCAGGCGAGCTCGCGCGTGCGCCGGCCGTCGGTGAGCGTCACACGCTCCACGCGCTCCGCGCCGTCGGCGCGCACCACCCAGGTGCCCGCGCGGTACGGCGTGGCCGCGAGCGACGCGCGCCAGCGCGCCGCCTGCGCCAGCTTGGCCGGATGCGCCCACAGCGCGGACGTGAAGCGCGCCACGCGCGCCGCCGGCGCCTGCTCGGCCATCGCGAGCACGCGGGCGCCGGCATGCCGCAGCGCTGCGGCCGCGGGAAGGAGGAGCGGGCCACTCCCCGCCACCACCACCCGCCGGCCACGCGCGCGCATCCCTCCCTTCACGAGCGCCTGCGCCCCGCCGGCGCCGATCACGCCGGGGAGCGTCCACCCCGGAAAGGGGAGGAAGAGCTCGCGCGCCCCGGTGGCCAGCACCATCGAGCGCGCCCGCACGCGGAGCGCGCGCCCTTCCACGTCGGCGAGCAGCCCTCGCTCCGGCGTCCCTCCCACCACCGCCGCCCGCGCGAGCCACCGCGCTCCGGACCGCTCGCACCGCTCGATCCACCGGCGCGCACGCGCGGGGAGCGACGCGCGGTCGCGATGCCGCCAGATCTGCCCGCCGGGATGCTCCCACTGATCCAGCACCAGCACGCGCGCGCCGCGCTCCGCCGCCCTCGTCGCCGCCGCGATCCCCGCCGGCCCGCCCCCCACCACGACCACGTCCCATTCCTGCTCGATCTCCTCGCCCTCCCGACTCCCGACTCCCGATTCCCGAGTCGCGATTCCCGATTCCCGATTCCCGATTCCCGGCCTCTCCGTCTCCACGATCATTCCCGCCTCACACCGCACCATGCACGACCGGCGATGCGGCACTCCGTCGATCGTCACGCGGCACTCGAAGCACGTCCCCATCCCGCACAGCGGCGCGCGCGGCTCGCCGCGCACCGACGCACGGAAGCGCGTGATCCCCGCCTCCAGCAGCGCACCGGCGAGCACCGTCCCCTCGCGCACGACGATGGGGCGCCCATCCACCGTGATCTCCACCCGGCGCTCCGTCATCGCGCCTCCGCCCCCGCGGCGGCGAGCACGCGCCCTGGGTGGAAGGGGGTCGCATCGATCGGCGGCGTCCGGCCGACGATCCCCGCCGCGATCAGCTCCGCGGTCCCGGTGGCGGTGGTGATCCCGAGCCCCTCGTGCCCGGCCGCGATCCACAGCCGCTCCACCGGCTCCCACCGTCCGATGAGCGGGAGCTTGTCCGGCGTCGCCGGACGGAAGCCCGTCCACGCGCGGATCGCGGTGCACCCGGCAAGCGCGGGGAGCAGCTCCACCGCGCGCCGCACCATCGCCGAGAGCACCGCCTCGTTCACGCGCGGATCGCGCCCCACCAGCTCGCGCGAGGAGCCGATGAGCAATTGCCCAGTGGCGCGCGGCTGCACGTTGAACGCCACCGACTCCTCCGACATCTCGTGCGCGCTGCGCAGGTAGCCGAGCTCCACGAGCTGGCTGCGCGCGATCCCCGGGTAGCGGTCGGTGATCAGCAGGTGTCCCTTGCGCGGGATGATCGGGAGCCCCGGCGTGAGCATCGGCGCGTCCACCCCCGCCGCGTTCACCACCACGCCGCAGTGCACCGTCTCCGTCGCACCCCCCGCGCTCCCCGCGCCCCTCGCGCCGCGCACCCGCACCCATCCGGGGCCGATCTCCTCCACCGCGCAGTGGTCGCGCCGCTGCGCGCCGAGCGACACCGCCAGCGACGCGAGCCACCGCGCGGCCGCCGGCGGGTAGAGCACCGCGTCGTCAGGCACGTACAGCGCGCCGGCGAGCCCGCGCCGCAGGTACGGCTCCATGCGCGCCAGCTCCACGTCGTCCACGAGCGACGTGGGCACGCCGTGCGCCGCGTACACCTCCCCCTTCGCCGCCGCCGCGGCCAGCTCCGCCTCGCCGTCGGCGAGCCAGAGCGTGCCGCGCACCTCCAGCTCGCAGTCGGCGGGCATCTCATCGGCCATCTCGTCCCACAGCGTCCGCGATCGCGCGGTGAGCGCGAGCTGCGGCGGCGAGTCGTCCATGACCACGATGTGCCCCATCGCCGCGGAGGTGCTCCCACTCCCGGGAAAGCCGGCGTCGAGCAGCAGCACGCGCAGCCGCTCGCGCGAGAGCGCGAGCGCGCACGCGGCGCCGACCACGCCCGCGCCAACGATCACCACGTCCGGACGCCGCTCGTGCACGCTCACCCCTGGATGCCGAACCGGAACGGGTCGCGCGGGTCGAACAGCAGCGTGGCGCGCGACGTGATGTACGCCTTCCCCTGGATGTACGGGATGATCTTCTCCCCGCGACGCTCCACCCACCCGGTGAACACGCTCCCGGTGATGCTCTCCTGCCGCCAGCGCTCCCCCGCCGGGAGCGCGCCGCGCGCGTGGAGCGCCGCCATCTTCGCCGACGTGCCGGTGCCGCACGGGGAGCGGTCGTATGCCGCGCCGGGGCAGAGCACGAAGTTGCGGCTGTTCGCGTCCGCGCGCGCGGGCGCGCCGAACAACTCCACGTGATCCACCGGCGCGCCGTCCGCGCCGGTGATCCCCGCGCGCGCCAGCGCATCGCGCATCGCGGTGGTGATGCGCAGCAGCTCGCTCGCGTCGGCGAGCAGGAGCGGGCGCTCGCGCCACTCGGTGAGAAAGAACCAGTTCCCGCCGTACGCCACGTCGCCGCGCACGCGGCCGAGCCCCGGCACCTCCACCTCCACGTGCTCGCGGTACAGGTACGCCGGCACGTTCTCCACCGTCACCGTGCCGTCGGGGGAGAGCTCCGCGCCCACGGTCCCGGCGGGGGTGTCGATGCGCACCGCGCCCGCGCCGATGCGGCCGAGGTACTGGAGGGTGCGCACCACGCCGATCAACCCGTGGCCGCACATCCCGAGGTAGCCGACGTCGTTGAAGAAGATCACGCCGGCGGCGGCGCCGGGGGTCACCGGGTCGGTGAGCAGCGCGCCGACGATCGCGTCGTGCCCGCGCGGCTCGCGCACCACGCCCGCGCGCAGCGCGTCCCACCGCCGGCGGAGCGTCTCGCGCCGCTCCGCCATCGTCTCCCCCTCGGGCTGGGGCCACCCGGCCACCACCACCCGCGTGGGCTCCCCCTCGGTGTGGGAGTCCACCACCTCCACCGGCGGCAGGTCGCGCGACGCGTCCACGTCACGCCTCCGGGCGCGTCGCGAGCCGCTCGCGGATGAGGCGCAGCGCGCACTCCAGCTCCCCACCCTCGAGCTCCAGCCGCGGCGGGCGAACCCTGGCGCTCCCGCGTCCCACCTCCGCCTGCACGAGCTTGATGAGCTGCACGAACTTGGGCACGGTGTCGAGCCTCAGCAGGGGAAGGAACCAGTCATAGAGCCGGCGCACCGCCGCGACGTTCCCCGACACGGCCAGCTCGAACAGGCGCACCGATTCGTCGGGGAGCGCGTTCACCAGCCCGGCCACCCACCCCACGGCGCCCGCGCCCACCCCTTCCACCACCAGGTCGTCGAGCCCCACGAAGATCGCCAGCCGGTCGCCAGCAAGCGCGCGGATGGCGGTGATGCGCCGCACGTCCCCGCTCGACTCCTTCACCGCGTGCAGGTTGTCGTGCCGCGCGAGCGCGAGCACCTGCTCGGGGCGGAAGTCGGTGCCATAGGCGATGGGGTTGTTGTACAGCATGCACGAGAGCGGGGTGGCATCGATCACCGCCTCCACGTGCGCGAGCATCTCGCGGTCGTCGCCGCGGTACACGTACGGCGGGAGCACCATCAGCCCCCCGCACCCGGCGCGCTCCGCCGCGCGCGCGAGCGCCACGGCTTCGGCGGTGCTCAGCGAGGAGATTCCGGCCACCACCGGCACGCGTTCCCCCGCGCCCTCGCGGCACGTCTCGAGGATGCGCACCTTCTCGTCGAAGGCGAGCGTCTGCCCCTCGCCGAGGGAACCGAGCGGGATGATGCCGCGCGCGCCGCGCTCCACCAGCCACGCCACGTGGGCGC
>CAMLEQ010000269.1 GCA_946479015.1 uncultured Gemmatimonadota bacterium
AGGACGTCCCCGCCCGCGCGGCGGTCGGCGCGCGAGCCGGTGCCCCATTGCGGGCGCGCGAGGGCGAGCGCGATCAGCGCGAGCGCGAGCACGCGCAGCGTGGCGCGCGCGGCGCGGGCGGCGGTGGAGGGGAGGGGCGCCGCGCGCGCCAGGAGCGCGGGGTCGCCGAAGCGCGCCAGGTCGCGGCGGCGCAGCCGCGCCGCTCGCGCGATGAGCGCGATCACCACCGACACGAGCACCAGCAGCGCCACGAGCGCCCACGGGCGCGCGAAGGCGAGATCGCCGAGGGAGAGCGACGCGGCGCTCACGGCACCCTCCTGAGCCAGGTGGCGTCGAGCACCAGCTCGGCGGCGAGCAGGAGCAGGGCGGGGATCGCGAGCCAGGGGAAGAGCTCGCGGAAGGTGCGCACCTCGCGCAGGTGCAGCGTGGTCTTCTCCCGCCGGTCGATCTCGCGCATGGCGCGCGCGAGCCCCTCGCGGTCGGACGCGCGGAAGTAGGCGCCGCCGCTCACGCTGGCGATGCGCCGCAGCAGCGCCTCGTCGCGGTCGGAGAGCGGGGTGGGCGCCTCCATGGTGGCGGGGCGCGACGAGAGCGACGGCGCCGCCGCGGCGCGTCCGCTCACGCCCACGGCGTAGATGCGGATCCCGAGCGCGCGCGCGGCTGCCGCGGCGGCGAGGGGATCGGGGGTGCCGGTGTTGTTCCCGCCGTCGGTGACGAGCACCACCACGCCGCTCCCGCGCGGGAGGTCGGCGAGGCGGCTCTCGCTCACGGCGAGCGCGGTGCCGATGGCAGTGCCGTCGGGGAGCATGCCGAGGTCGGCGCGCGCGAGCAGATCGCCGAGGGCGATGCGGTCGTTGGTGAGCGGCGCCTGCGTGAACACGCGCCCGGCGAAGAGCACGAGGCCGAGGAAGTCGCCAGCGCGCGCGCTCACGAGGTCGGCGAGCACGCGCTTGGCGGCATCCAGCCGATTCCCCGACTGGAAGTCGAGCGCCTTCATGCTGCTCGAGATGTCGAGGGCGAGGACGATGTTGCGGCCGTGGATGTCCACCTGCCGCAGCTCGCTCGCTGCGCGGGGGCGCGCGAGCGCGACGACGATGAGCGCGAGGGCGAGGGCGCGGAGCGCGATCGGGAGGCGCGCCCAGCGCGCGCGTCCGCGCGCGGGGATGTCGTCGAGGAGGGGGAGCGCGGACCAGCCGATGCGGTCGCGCGGGGCGCGGCCGCGCCTGGGCCAGCGTGCCCACAGGTAGAGCGGCACGAGCGCGAGGAGCCAGAGGACGCGCGGGTCAGCGAAGCGCATGAGTCTCCTCGCCGGGGGCGGGGGCAGGGGCGCCGTCGCCGTCGTCGGCGGGGAGCGCGTCGCGCCAGATGCCGAGTAGCTCGCGCGCGCGCCGCGCGTGCTCGCGCGCGGTGTCCGGCGCGGGGCGCACGCGCGCGAACTTCACCAGGTCCGCCTCGCGGAGGAGCGCGCGCAGCGCCTCGCGCCGGCGCGACTCGGCGAGGGGGTCGGGGAGGAGCGCGAGCAGCTCCGGGGTGGTGCGCTCGAGCGCGGGGAGCGCGTGCGCTTCGGCCAGGTAGGCGCGGAGCACGTCGGCCACTGCTTCGTAGTAGCGGTCCACCGTGCCGGCATCGCGCCACTGGGCGTGCCGGTCGATCTCGTCCAGGCGCGCGAGCGCTCGCTCGTACGCGCTCGTCGGGGGGGCGGTGCCGGTGGCGGGAGCGGGGGCGATGGCGCGACGGCGGCGTCGCAGCAGGAACACGGCGGCGGCGATCGCGAGCGCGAGCGCGAGCGCGGCGGCCGCCGCGCGCGCCGCGGCACGCCGCGCGCGCGCGAGCGAGGAGCGCTCGAGTCCCTTGATGTCCCTGATCGACTGGTTGGGGACGGGCGGGAGCACCGAGGCGATGGTGACCCCGACCGGCGGCGAGAGGGCGCTGTCCTCGGGCGCGCCGGCGCGCGGGCGCCAGCGCACGACGAGCGGCGGCGTGCGCAGCGCGCCGGTGCGCAGCGCCACCAGGTGCACGGCGCCCGTCCACGCGTCCCCCGCACGAGCGAGCGAGTCGATGCGCGTCACGCGCACCCATTCCGGGAGCGTGTCGCGGAAGCGCGGCGCGCGATCGGCGAGCGTGGCGCCGCGCGGGAGCGCGAGGCGCAGGCGGATCGTCACCGGGTCGCCGATGCGCGGGCTCGCCGGCTCGGCGGTGGCCTCGAGCGCGGGGCGCGAGCGCTGCGCCCAGGCGCGCCGCGGCGCGCACAGGGTGGCGAGGGTGACGAGCGCGAGGAGCGCCGAGCGTCGGGGCATGGTCAGTGCCTCGGCATGCGCTCGCGCGCGCGGAAGAAGGCGAGGAGCGGCGCCACGTAGCCGCGGTCCGTGTGCAGCCGCACCACGTCCGCGCCGTGGCGGCGGAGGGCTCGGGCGAGCCTGGCGTCGCGCGCGCGCGCGGCGGCGGTCAGGTGCTCGCGCACGCGCGCGTCCGCGGTGTCCACCCAGCGCCAGCGCCCCGACTCCGGATCCACGAGGGAGACCAGCCCCACGTTCGGGAGCTCGCGCTCGCGCGGGTCGACGAGCTGGACGGCGATCGTGTCGTGGCGCTGGGCGATGAGCGTGAGCGCGTGCTCCCAGCCCGCGGCGATCCAGTCGGAGAGGACGAACAGCACCGCGCGCCGGTGCGTGACGCGGTTCACGAACTCCAGCGCGGCGGCGATGTCCGTGCCCGTCCCCTCCGGCTCGAAGGCCACCAGCTCGCGCAGCAGGCGGAGCGCATGGCGCACTCCCTTCTCCGGCGGGATGAACCGCTCCACGTGGTCCGTGAAGAGCACCGCGCCCACGCGGTCGCTCGTCCGCGCGGCGGTGAGGGCGAGCGTGGCGCACAGCTCCGTGGCGAGATCGGCCTTGGTGCGGCGCGCGCTGCCGAACGCGTCGGAGGCGCTCCGGTCCACGGCGAGCAGCACCGTGAGCTCGCGCTCTTCCACGTAGCGGCGCACGTACGCCTCCCCCGTGCGCGCGGTGACGCGCCAGTCGATGGTGCGCACGTCGTCGCCGATCACGTACGGGCGCACGTCGGCGAACTCCACGCCGCGCCCCTTGAAGGCGCTCGCGTACTCCCCCGCGAGGAGCTCGCGGGCCAGGCGGCGGCTGCGCAGCTCGAGCCGCCGCACCTGCGCGAGCACCTCCGCGAGCGTCACGGCACGGGGAGGCGGTCGAGGGTGCGCGCGAGCACCTCGTCGGGGGTCACGCGCTCGGCGTCGGCCTCGTAGGTGAGGATCACGCGGTGGCGGAGGACGTCGGGCACCAGGTCCTTCACGTCTTCCGGCGCCACGAACGCGCGCGCATCGAGGAAGGCGCGCGCCTTGGCGGCGCGCACGAGCGCGATCGCGGCGCGCGGGCTCGCGCCGTACGCCACGAGCGGCGCGAGCTCGGCGAGTCCCGCCGCCGCCGGATCGCGCGTGGCGCGCACCACGTCGAGCGCGTACTCGCGCGCGCGCGGGTCGAGGTACACCGACTGCACCACGTCACGCGCACGCAGCACGGCGGCGGCATCGGTCACCGGATGCGCGACCGGATCCTCGCCCCCCGTCATCCGGTCGAGCAGCTCGCTCTCCTCCTCTCGCGCGGGGTAGCGCACCAGGAGCTTGAGCAGGAAGCGATCGAGCTGCGCCTCGGGGAGCGGATAGGTCCCTTCCTGCTCGATCGGGTTCTGCGTGGCGAGCACGAGGAACGGCTCGTCGAGCGGGAGCGTCTCGCCGCCGATCGTGACCTGCCGCTCCTGCATCGCCTCGAGGAGCGCGCTCTGCACCTTCGCCGGCGCGCGGTTGATCTCGTCGGCCAGGATGATGTTGGCGAACACCGGGCCGCGCTGGATGGTGAACTCCCCCGTGCGCTGGTTGTAGACGACCGTGCCCATCACGTCGCCGGGGAGGAGATCGGGAGTGAACTGGATGCGGCGGAAGCGGCAGTCGATGGCCGCGGCGAGCGTGCGCACGGCGAGCGTCTTGGCGAGCCCGGGGACGCCCTCGAGCAGGATGTGGCCGTCGGCGAGGAGGCCGATGAGGAGGCGGTCGAGCATCCCGCGCTGGCCGACGATGACGCGCGCGAGCTCGGCGCGCACGTCGTCCAGGAATCCCGCCGCCTCGGCGACGCGCGCCTCGAGCTCCTCGAGGTTCGCCACCGAGCCGAACTCGCCGCGCGAAGGAGATGCGGTCATGCTGCCTCGGGCAGTGGGTGGTCGCGTGCCGCCGGCCGGGGGCCGGAGGGGCAATGGATGAATGGTGGTCGGGGGAGCGCGACGGCGCTAGGTAGAGTAGGTGGGTGGTGTGTAGGCGCTGGACCACCGAAGAACGCGTGTCGCGTGTAGGGAACTGACGGGCAGAGGAGGGAGGTAGAGCGCGTGTAGGCTCGGCGGTAGGGGGACTCTCTCTACATCCCGCCCTACGCGCGCTCTACCTAGCTCCTCACGCCTACCACGGCCGTCTACACGCCACACGCGTTCCATGGTGGTCCAGCGACCAGCCCCTACACACCCCCCCCGACTCAGTCCGGCGTCGCGTGCGCCACGTTGTCCACCGACACCGTGTCCCCTTCCGCGTGCGCGCAGTGCGCGCAGCAGTAGAAGGTGCCGTTCGCCTCGATGCCGTGCCCGATCACCTTGCACTTGCAGTGCGCGCACACGGGCGCGAGGGCACTGATCGCGCACTCGAAGCTGTCGAACGTGTGGGTCGCACCGGCCGCGACGACCTGGAACGCCAGGTAGTAGTCGTTGCCGCAGACTTCGCACTTGGCCATAGGAAGCCTCCCTCGCCGCGGGGTCGGTGGTGATGCGGACCGTACCGCGTCGGCACCGCAGGAGGCGAGCCACACGAGCATGGCGAGCTCTGGAATCCAGGATCTGGTGGCTGGACCACCATGAAACGCGTGTGGCGTGTGGGAGACTGACGGGAAGAGGAGGGAGGTAGAGCGCGAATAGGGTCGGATGTAGAGAGAGTCCATCTACACACGAACCTACACGCGCTCTACCTCGCATCTACTCCCGTCAGTTCCCTACACGCGACACGCGTCGTTCGGTGGTCTAGCCACCAGGCCCTACCCCCCGCTCCGCATCACCACGCAATCCCGTAGTCCTCCCCGTGATTGCTCGACCCGCCCCACATGCTGTGGTGCGCGCGGTCGAAGTAGATGGCGTTGATCGGGCCGGAGGTGCGCTCCTCGAATTCGAGCGTGTAGCCCATCCGGCGCAGCGCCTCGCGGATCGGCTCCGGCGTGGAGGTGGCCACGAGCATCCGCCCCGGGCGCGCCTCGTGCGCGCCGAACGAGGAGCGCATCTGGTAGCTGTTGATGTTCGGCGCCTCGGTGGCCTGCTGCACGGTCATCCCGAACTCCACCACGTTCAGGAAGAATTGCAGGAGGTTCTGGTCCTGCGTGTCGCCCCCCTGCACGGCGAACGCGAGGAACGGCTCGCCGTCCTTCAGCGCGAGCGTTGGGGTGAGCGTCACGCGCGGACGCTTCCCCGGCGCGATCACGTTGAACGGCCCGTCCTTCGCCTCGGTGACGAAGCTCTGCGCGCGCTGGCTGAGCCCGATCCCGGTGTGTCCCGCGATCACCGCCGGCACCCACCCGCCGCTCGGCGTCACCGACAC
>CAMLEQ010000270.1 GCA_946479015.1 uncultured Gemmatimonadota bacterium
GCGTCGCGGTGATGGAGTCGACGTTCAGGATGGTGATGTCGTTCCCCAGCTCGTAGCGCCGCCGCGGTCCGGTGGCCGTGGTCACCACCTCCTGGAGCCGGCTCATCCCCATCCGCAGCGCCACGTCCACCTGCACGTACCCGCTGTCCGGCACCACCACCCGCCGCTCTGCCGGCGCGTAGCCGAGGAAGCGCACCGTCACCACCCGCAGCCCCGAGGACACGTGCCGCAGCAGCGCCCATCCCTGGTCGCTCGTCGTGGCGGTGAGCTGCGTCCCCCGCACCCCGGCCACCGCTCCCTCGATCGGCTTCGACGTGGTCGAGTCGACCACGTGCACCACCACCGCGGCGTACGTGACGGTGTCCATGTCGGCGCTCGACCGGCGCGAGTCGTCCCCGCCTCGCTGCAACAGCAGGTCGCCGGCCGCCGATTGCCGAATCACGACCCCCGTTCCCTTCAGCGCCCGCACGAGCGCCGCCCGCGCGGTCACGCTGTCGGCGACGATCGTCACGCGCTTGCTCGAGGGGATGATGCGCTCGGAGAAATTGAGGTGGAGCCCGGCCTGCGCGTCGATCGCGCGCACCGCGGTGAGCACAGATACGCCACGCAGGTCGAGCGTCACGCGGCGGTCGAGTGGCGATTCGTCCGCTCTACCGAGCGCGCTGCCGCCGGTCTGCCCGGGTGGTGTCGGCGCGGCCTGGCCGCCGGCCGTGTCCTGCGCCTGGGCCATGCGCACGGATCCACTCGCCAGCATGCATGCGAGTACGCTCAGCCAGACGACCGCACGTGTCATGACGTGTTCCCTGATCTTGGATGGTGGGGTGCCGCGCCGCCCGACCCGCTGCGCGCGGCGAGCGATCCTGCTCGGCCGTTCGCAGTTGTTGACATCATGGTGCAGGGTGAACCACCAAAGCCGCCGCGAGCTCGTCGCGTCAGCGTGCGCCGATGACCACCCGGTCGCCCTGCTTCTCGTACGTGGTGCCGAGGATGGACGCGAGGAGCGAGATCGCCTGCTCGGCCGTGCGCCCCCGGTCGAAATAGCCGTTGACGCGCGTCTCCGCGAGCGTGGTGTCGGCGATCACGATCGTGACGTCGTACCAGCGTCCGAGGTCGCGCGCGATCTCGCGCGCGGGCGTCTGATCGTACGACAGGCGCCCGCTCATCCACCCGAGCGCGCGATCCAGATCGATGCCGTGCGTCACCGACACCACGCCCGCGAGGCTCCGGCGTCCCATATCCCCTGGATCGAGCACGGTGCCGGTGCCATCCGACGCGCGCGCGCCGCGCAGCAGCACGCGCCCCTGGTTCACCACCACCTGCGCCGCGGAGTCATCGGGGTAGGCGCGTACGGTGAACGCGGTGCCCACGGCCTGCACCGCCGCGCCGCCGGCGTACACCACGAACGGGTGCGCGCGGTCGTGCGCCACGGCGAAATGCGCCATCCCGTCCAGGTGCACCACACGCGCGTGCGCGAAGTGCGCCTCCGCCACGCGCAGCCGGCTCTCCGGGCCGAGCGTCACCGAGGAGCCATCGGCGAGATCGATCTTGATGCGCTCACCGCGGCTGGCCACGTACTCGCGCGACAGGGGCGCGTGCGTCGTCCCGGTCCATGGGAGGGCGATCACCCCTGCGTGCACCAGCGCCACCGTCGCGAGCAGCACGGCCGCCACGCCGGCGATGCTCGCGAGCGCCACCGCGCGCCGCGATCTGCCGTGACGCCGCGCGGGCGCGCTCTCGCCGATGAACATCGGCCGCACCCGCGCCGATCGTGACTCCTCGAGCTCGATGCGATGCACGAGCTGCTCCCACGCGGCCTGCCGCTGAAATTCAACGGCCGCGTCGCGCGAGAGGGCCGTGATGCGCAGCAGCCCGCGCCGCATGCGCTCGCGCTTCGGATCCTCGGCGCACCACGCTTCCACCCGCGCCACGTCCGAGGCGGAGGCGTCGCGCGCGCAGTAGCGCGCCATCACGGTCCACACCGCATCCTCACCCATCGCGCGCGGCAGGCGCAGTCCCGCGCGCGGCCGCGGAAGCCGGCGCAGGAGCGCCGCGAGCCGCGCGACCACTCCGTGATTGCTCATTGAAAATCATCCTCCAGGCGATCCCACAGGAGGCGCAGCGCTCTCGCCAACTGGTTTTCGACGGTCTTCACGGAGACGCCCATCACCCGGCCGATCTCCGCGTAGCTCATGTGGTGCTGGTAGTAGAGCACGTACGTCTGCTGCGCGCGGCGTGGGAGCAGCTCGATGGCCGCCCGCACGCGCGCCGACAGCTCCTCGAGCTGGAGGCGATCCTCCGCGTCGTTCCGCGACGAGCTTTGCAGGTCCGCGACGTGCTCGGGATACGCCTCGACGTAGCGTGCTTCGCGATTGCTTCGCTTGAGCTGATTGATGGCGGTGTTGCGCACCGCCATGTACAGGTAGTTGCGCACCGCGCCGCGCACGTGGATGCGCTGGCGGTGCGTCCACAGCTTCAGGAACGTCTCCCCCACCACGTCCTCGGCCGCCGACGTCGAGCGGACGAACGTCTGCGCGAACTTGCACAGCGGCACGTACATCGCCTGGAAGAGCAGCTCGAGCGCGCGCGTGTCGCCGGCGCTCAGTCGCTCCATCCACGCGCTCAGATCGGCGGGCGATGGTTCCGATGGCGGTTCGTCGATCTCCGGGCGCTCCCGTGGGCCGTGGTGCCGCAACAACATCTTCAGAACTCCTCCGTTGGAGCTCGCGCGTGGCGGTCGCGCGTGGACCGGGGCGCACAATGCCGCTCCAGCCGTGGCGATGGGGACGTGCAGATGGCCGCGCGGCCGGAGCAGTGGCCGTGACGCGGGGACATCAGGCGTTACGGAGAACGGAGTGTCTCCACGCCCTTTTGAGATGACCTCGGCTGCGAACCGAAACCCCCAAACGGCTCGGGATTCGGGGCCGGGGGTCGGGGGTGGGGAGCTGCGAGGGGAGGCGTGGAGACGGGGGTGTACGACTGACATTCATTATATAGCGGAGCGCTCCACCGTCCGCGACCCGGAGTACGCACGGGTCGTAGTGGGAACAGATGACAATGGCCGCTCGGCGAGGATTGCTCACCGAGCGGCCATGGAGCGCGTGCGCCCCGTCTACGCTTTCTCGTCCGTGGGTGCTCGCCCGCGCTCATGGCGCGCCGACCACCCTCTCGCCCTCACGGCGCCGTGCTGCTCTCCCCCTTTTCAGGGTGCGGATAGCTCGTGCTGTCCTCCGGCATGAGCGTCAGGTGAATGTAGACATCCTCCGGCAGGTACTTCTTCGCCGCGGCCTGCAGCTCCGCCGGCGTCACCTCCCGCTCCGGGTACGGCGTCGCGATCTCGTCCAGCGGAATGCCGAGCCGGTGGTACTGCCCGATCGCGTTCATCCAGTACTCATTGCTCTGGAGCCGCGTCTCGAGCTGCCGGCGCTGCACGGTGGCCGCCCGCGTCGCCTCGGCCGCCGTCACCCCCTTCGTGCGCAGTGCGTCGAGAATGGTCATGAGCTCTTTGTTGAGCTGGTGCATCCGTTCCGGCGCCGCATCGAAGGCGATGAGCACGCGATAGTGCTCGTCCGGGAGTGCCAGCGTCTCGCTCGTGGCGAAGGGGCTGTAGGTGCCCGCCAGCTCCTCGCGGAGCCGTACGCGCAAGCGGTCCTGGAGCACCCCCGTGAGCGCGCCGATGTGCTGCCGCTCGCGCAGGAAGTCCGCCGGCGCCGAGGGGAACGGTCCATCGAACACCATGAACGTCTGTGCCTTCGGCACCGGGAGAGTTTTAGCGATCGTGTTCACCCGGTGCAGGAACGGCTTCACGTCCTCCTGCTTGGGCGTCTCCCGCGTGCTCGTGCTCGGCAGGCTCGCGAGGTAGCGCTCCACGAACGGGCGCACTTCCTCAAGGGTGATCGCCCCCACGAGGGTGAACGTGAAGTCCCCCGCGTTCCCGAACCGGTCGTGGTGCGCTGCCATCAACTGCTGCACCGTCGCCAGCTCGGCGAGCTGTGTCTGCACCGGCATCATGCGCGGGTCGCCCTGGGCGAGCACCTGGTTGAGCTGGTCGTCATCCGAGACGCCCTGGCTCTGGTACTCGGCGATGCTCTGCCAGCTCGCCAGCGTGGCCGAGTCCAACATCGGTGCCGTGAACTGGATGTTCAGGAGCTGGAACAAGGTCTCCAGCGACTTGGGTGAGCCCGCGAGGTCGATGGACTCGTCGGCGTAGCCAATGTTCGCGTTTAGCGACCGCACACCGCTCCGGTCGAGCCGTTCGCCGAGCGCATGGTGCCCCACCTCCCCGACCCCGCTCATGTCGGTCATCGCCCGGGCGACCATTCGCCCTGGAGTGAAGAAGAGCGAGTCCGGCATCACCGAGAACCCGCCCGGGCTCCACGCGCGCAGCAACAGCTCGTCGGGATCGTTCTGCGTCGGCTTGACGATCACCCGCGCGCCGTTCGAGAGCGTCCACTCGGTGATGCCGGCCACCGTATCGCGCTGCTCACTCACGATCTTCCCCGGCGTGGGGAGCGTGGCTAGGAGCGGCGCGTCCGCGGCGGCGCGCGCGCTGTCGGCCAGCGGCGCGAGCGGGGCATGCTGCACGGAGTCGAAGAGCGCGAGCACCGACGCGCGCGTGGGCGCGCGCACGTGGGCGAACGCGGGAAACCCGACCATCACGCGTCGCCCCGCCGGGTCGCGCCAGAAGCGCGCCGCCTCCGCGATCACCTCGGGGGTGATCGCCGGCAGGATCGCCTTCGCCAGCGCCAGCTCCTGCTGGGCGGAGAGGAGGGAGCCTTCTCCGGTGAGATACTTCTGGACGTAGCCGTCCGCGTACGCCGCGGACGACCGCGCCGAGGCGCTCGCCGCATCGTGCTCGAGGTGCGCGAGCAGCACAGCCTTCCGGCGGGCGAGCGTGGGGGCGGGGATCCCCTCCCGCGCCATCCGCTCGAGCTCTCCCAAGACCGTAGCCAGCCCCTGCTCGAGGCTGTCCGGCACCGCGAGGATCTGTACGCCGTTCACGGACAACGGTCGCACAATGCGGGCGCCTTCCACGCCGGCGGTGATGAAGGGGCGTGACGGATGCGCGCGGATCGCGAGCAGTCGCTGCTCCAACTCGCTGGAGAGCAAGTCCTGCACGAGCTGCTGCCGTTCGGCGGCCTTCGCGTCCGCCGGCTCCGCCGGCGCGGGCCAGAGCACCTCCGCGGTGGGGCTCACCTGCCCGTGGTAGACGTCCACCGCCGTCTGAGCGCGCGCCGGCATCGCGGGCGCGGGGCGCGGCCGTGCGTGCTTCGGCGCGGGGATCGCCCCGAAGCGCCGCACGATCTCTTTCCCCATCGCGGCCGCGTCGAAGTCCCCCACGACCACCACGGCCATGAGATCGGGGCGGTACCAGTCGTGGTAGAACCGCCGGATCGGTCCCGCCTCGGCGTGCTCGATGAGCGTCGTGTCGCCGATCGGCTGCCGCGTGAGGTAGCGTGAGCCCCCGAAGAGTACCGTGTCGTAGTGCGCCTTGATCTTCTGGCTCGCCGTATCGAGCAGCGAGCGCATGCGCCACTCGCCCATCACCACGCCGCGCTCGGCCACCACCTCCGCCGAGTCGATCGTGATCCCCCCGCTCGCCCAATCCTGGAGCACGTCGAGCCCCTTC
>CAMLEQ010000271.1 GCA_946479015.1 uncultured Gemmatimonadota bacterium
GCTGTCGGTCGGATCGGGGTGGATGGAGAACGTGTCGAGCACCGGCGGAGTGGTCACATCGGTCACGCTGATGAACGCCGTGTCGGCGTGCCGGAGATTGCCCACCGTGAGCGTGGCCACCACGGCGATGTTCGCCCCCGTCCCGATCACGTGCACCAGCCCGTCGGCGCTCACCTGCGCGTGGTCCAGGTCGAGCGAGGTGAAGGTCGGTGCGGGGAGGCCGCTGATCGGCGTGCCATCCGAGGTGCGCGGCGTCGCCGTCAGGCGGATGGTGTCGTACGGCGCCGCGGTCGACATCGTGATCGCGTGGTGGTCGAGCGTCAGCGCCCAGAACATGTTGGGATCGTTGATCAGCGGCGGCGGCGCCACGGCGGCATCGGGGGCGCAGCCGGCCGCCGCGAGCACTAGCGCGGCCGCGACGCACCATGCTACAGAATGCCGCGTCACGAGCCGGCGCCGTGCGGTCGGCGAGAATTGGAGGGACATGGGCTCACGCTCCTCGGCTGCGGCAGCCGGTGAACAGTGGGTTGCTCACCCGCTCGGTGCCGGGAATCGGCGCGGTGACGTCGGTGCCGTAGGTGTCGTAGGCCCCAGGGTACCGCCCGGTGGGGTACACACTTTCGGTGGAGCGCCCGTACTCGCGCACGAGCCGGCGCAAGTCCCCCTGCCGGTGGCCGGTGAGAAAGAGCCAGTACGCCCGTTCCTGGAAGAGGAGCGACACGCGTCCGTCCGAGGTGCCGGGATCCTGGAGCGGGCCGAGCCCGGCGACGCCACCCGTGCCCGCGTGCCACAGCGTGTCGGTCTTCGTGGAGTCGGCGGGATCCCGCTGCGTGTCGAAGGTGCCGTCGGTGCGGAGCGTGTTGAGCATCGCGAGCCAGTCCGCGCTCCCCGCCTGGAGCTGTGCCTCCGCCTGGATGAGCCGCGCCTCTACTCCGCTCGCGAGTACGAGCGAACCGCTCCCGTCGGTGGGATACGCCGCCGGTCGCACGAGCGCGAGGCCGTTGACGACAGGGCCCGACACCCATGCGGAACGCGGGTCACCGCTCCCGATGTAAGGGAGTCCATTCCCTCCTTCCGCATCCACCATCGTCAATGCCATCTGGGAGAAGGCCTCCAATCCGAAGCTGCTGTAGGCGTACATCCGGTTCACTTCGTCATTGAGCGCGTTCGGGGCCGACGCGGCACTGAAGGCGAACGTGTACCGGAAGTCGTCAGGCACATCGGCCACTGCCTGCCCCGCCTCGGCGTACCGCCCGAGCGCGAGCAGTGCGCGCCCTTTCCCCACGCGCGCAAGTTCCATGATTTGTTCGCTGTCCGCCGACACGGCGAGCGCCGAGTCGAAGAGCGCCAGCGCGTGCTCGTAGACCTCCTCCGTGCTCGATCCCGGCTGGTAGGTGAAGTCGCCGTCGAAATCGAGGGTGCTGAGCGGGACGCCAGAGCAGAAGAGATCCGCGAGGAAGACGTCCGCGTACCCCTCGAAGGCGTCGAGATGGCCGACGAGCGCCGGGGAGCTGTCGGGCGCATACGCCGCGAGCGCGCCGCGCGCCTGCCGCGCCTGCCCACGTGCCTTTTGCAACAACCCGTACAGCCTTCGGATGGGGAACGCCGTGGTGGAATCATCCCCGATGCCCGGGTCCTCGGGGAGGAAGCGGCTGTCGATGAGCATGGGGTGGGTCACACGGCTGGGCTGCGACACGTCGGCCGAGCGCAGCTCGTCGGTGAGCAGCCCCGTGACGGGGATGAAGGCGAGCTGGTCGCCGCCGAACGCGGTGCGGAGCTGCACGAGTGCGCCGTGATACGCGGCAATGGCCCCCGCCGGCGTGTGGGTCTGCGCGGGATCGGGGACGTCTGGGGGGAGCTGGTCGTTCCCCGCCAGCTTCTCCGGCGAGCACCCCGCGAGCGTGCCAGCGGTGAGGAGCAGCGTGATCCCGAGGCGCGCCCCACGCATGGTGGTACGTGGGCTGCAGCGGGATGGGAGCGCCGTGGACGTCATGGAGGTCATGGAGGTCATCGACATGAGAGCGCTCCGCTAGTAGGCGGCGCGAACAGAGAGCTGCCACGATCGTGGCATCGGCAGCACGCCCGTATCGGCCACGGAGTTGCCCGTCGCGAACGCGTTCACGTTGGGATCCTTCCCGGCGTAGTTGGTCCAGAGCCCCACGTTCGTCCCCTGGAGCGCCACGGAGAGCGCCTGCGTGCCGAAGCGCCGGGCGAGCGAAGGCGGGGCGTTGAACGCCACCGAAATGCTGTTGAGGCGGAGCGTGTTCACCGTCTGGAGCAGTCCATAGCTGGTCTCGTTCATCACCGCCACGGCGGCCTGCTCGGCGAACGAGGACGAGGGATCGCTCATGCCTGGTGAGAAGATCGCCCGGGTGCCGCCGCCAAGGGTCTGGTTCTCCTGCGTGAGCCCGTCTTGGTAGGCGAGGCCCGCGCTCACCGTGAGCGCACCGCGGAAGAAGGAGAACGTGTTGAACAGGTTCGCCTCGTAGTTCGGCTCGCTCGCCCCCATGAACACCAGCGTGTCGCCGAGCAACACCTCGTTGCGTGTGATCACGTGGTTGGTGTCCCGGTCCGCGTAGCCGAGGATCGGCCGCGCCCACCGACCGAAGAGCGGATAGCCCGCCACCACGCGCGCATCGTTCGGCCCGAACGGCGTCACGCCCGCACCGAGCTCCGTCACCATGTTGTGGTTCCGTGTCAGGTTGACGTTCATGGTCCAGGTGAACGGATCGGTGCGCACGAGCTGCGTCATCGCGTTCAGCTCGAGCCCCGTGTTCCGGATCACGCCGATGTTCCGGAGCATGCTCACGCCGTCTCCGTACACGGACGGGGCGACGGGGACGGACATGATCGCGTCGTAGCGCATCTTCCGGTAGCCGGTGAACTCGATCGAGAGCCGGTCGCCGAACATGTCGGCATCGAACCCGCCTTCCAACTCCGTCGAGCGCTCGGGGCGGAGCTGCGTGTTGCCGATCGTCTTGACCTCCGTCGCGTCCTCGAAGCCGCCGTCCCACCACGGGCGCGACGTGGTGTAGAGCCGGAGCTTGTCAGCCGGCCCGGGCCACACGCCGGCGCGCCCGTACGCCGCGCGCACACGGAACTGGTCGAAGAAGTTCTTGAACGGGAAGAACGGCTCCTCGGAGATGAGCCACGAGGCGCCGAGCTTGGGGAATGCCGGCAGGTGCACGCTCGTCCCGAAGGTGGAGCTCCCGTCGAGCCGGAGCCCGGTGGTGATGGTGAACTTCCGGTGCGTGAACGAGGGCTCCAGGTACCAGCCCAAGCTCGTCACGTCACTCGCGGTCTGCGTGGCGAAGTCGATGCTGCCGGCACCGTTGAGGGAGCTCGTGCCAGCAGCCAGATCGCTGACCCCCATGGTGAGCGAGGACAGCGACGTCTTGGTGTAGTTCGCTCCAGCGGCGACCTGGAGCCGGAAGCCCAGCGGGAGCGGCGCGGTGGCGGTGGCGCTCAGGTTCACCGTGCTCTCCACCGTACCGGCGTGCCCGGTGTTCAGCCGTCCCACGCTGTCCACGGCATCGGTGAGCATGCCACGCGAGAGGAGCAGCTCGTCCTCGCGGCTGATCACGTTGATCCCACCGTTGGCGCTCGTCGTGAGCCAGCTCAGGGGGCGCCAGGTGAGGTTCGCCGCGTTGGTGAAGTTCGTCGCGTCGTCCGTCACCCGCTGATAGAAGTCCGGGAGCAGCTCGGACGTGGTGGAGAGCGCCCCGCTGCTGGCGTCCACCCGCGAGTACGTCCCGGTGACGGGGTCGATGTACGTGGTCATGAGCGTCGCGAGCTGCTGCTCGAGCGTGGAGTGCTGCTGCTTCTCCCGCGTGAGCGTGGTGGAGAGCGAGGCGTTGGCCTTCGCGCCGAGCTTTGCCGTGAGCCGGCTCGAGCCACTCCACCGCGTGAGCTGCTGCGGACGATTCATCCAGTGGGGGGGCGTGGCGCCCCCGTGCAGCGTGGCGAAGCGTTCCGCCTCCACGTCGGGCAACTGGAGAATCCCCGTCTCGTCGTCGTAGCTCCCGGTGAGCGCGTACGTGAGCGCGTCGCTCCCGCCGGAGACGCCGAGGGAGGCGCTCGTGGTCTGCCCGTGCCCGAGCACGGTGTATTTGTCGTCGTTGAGCGCCTGGAACCGCGACACGCTGTCGGCCTGGCACCTGAAGTCCGTGAGCGGGCAGAGCATCGGGGTGTCGAAGGCATCGTGCCCGAAGCGGTAGCTCCCCACGGGGTACTGCCCCGGCATGTACGACGTCCCGCGCGAGGCGCTCGCCGTCCAGCGCGCGGGCCCGGCCCGTCCGCGTTTGGTGGTGATCACGATCACCCCGTTCGCCGCGTCGGGCCCGTACATCGTTGCTGCACTCGGCCCCTTCATCACCTCGATCGTCTCGATCGCGTTCGGGTCGATCTGATCGAGCGGCGACGGCGCGGCAAAGCTTCGAGCGAAGCCGTGCATCGTGGCGAGGTTGGCGCTCGTGGCATCCGACTGCGCCGCGTAGACGCGAATCCCGTCGACGATCACGATCGGGTCGTTCCCGCGGAGCACGCTGCTCGTCCCCCGGAGCCGCAGCCGGCTCGGATCCCCCGGCGCGCCGCTCGTGTGCTGCACGGTGAGTCCAGGTACCCGCCCCTCGAGCAGATCCGTCACGCTCGATACCGGCTGCGTCTTCACGATCGAGTCCACATCCAGGATCGTGATGTCGTTCCCCAGCTCGTAGCGCCGCCGTGGCCCGGTGGCGGTGGTTACCATCTCCTGGAGCCGGCTCATCCCCATCCGCAGCGCGACGTTCACGGGCACGTAGCCGGTGTCCGGCACCACGAGCTGCCGCTCCGCCGGCGCGTAGCCGAGAAAGCGCACGGTGACCTCGCGCAACCCGGACGGCACGCTTCGCAGCAGCGCGTACCCGTGCTCGTTCGTGGTGGCGGTGAGCTTCGTCCCCCTCACGCCGATCACCGCGCCCATGATCGGCTGCGACGTGGTCGTGTCCACCACGCGCACCACCACGGCCGCGTGGCCAGTCGTATCGGGCTCCACGGCGGAGCGACGCTCGGCCGCCCGCATCAGCGTCACGGTTCCCACGGCCGTCACCACCACCTGCACTCCCGTCCCCCGGAGCACCCGCTCCAGTGCGTCCACGGCGGTGATGCTGTCGGCGTGCAGCGACACGCGTCGATCGAACGGCACCACGCGCGGGGAGTATGCGAGATCCAGCCCGGCGCGGCGGTCGATCTCCGCGAGCGCATCACCGAGGCGCACGTTGCGCAGGTCGAGCGCGATCACGCGACGGAGCGCCGCGGTTCGACCGGCGCGATCCGCCCTGCCGTGTCCGGCCGCCTGGGCCGCCGTCGAGGACGAGCTCTCGGGCGCGGCGCTCGCGTGCTGCGCGAGCGCGGTGCTCGTGAGCGTGAACCAGAGCAGCGCTCCCACGCCGCCGTACCGCCGCAGCGGGACGAGCAGGGGCATGACCGTGTCCTCCTGAAGGGTGCGTGTCACGGTGACGGCGCGCCGGGCCGTGGCGCGCCGCTTCGGCCATCAGAACCGCTGGCGCCTCATCTCACGTGAGAAGCAGGCGCGAACTGGACGTGTGATCCGGTTCTGGTGTAGCGGAGATCGAGCGCGTGCGCG
>CAMLEQ010000272.1 GCA_946479015.1 uncultured Gemmatimonadota bacterium
CGCGCGCCGTCCGGCACGAGCGCGAGCCCGTGCTCGCCGATGCGGCGGCACATGGCGCGGTCCTCCTCGAGGAGCGCGGTGGCCTCGTCACGCAGCCGCGCGAGGAGCGCCTCGGGGGAGCCGCCACCCTCCACCGCGCGGGCGAGCAGCCGGTCGATCGCCCAACCGAGGTTCACCGCGGTGGGGCGGGTAGCGCGGATGCGACGCGCGTGCGCCACGAGCCGGTCGCCGAAGGCGGCGGTGGCATCCGCCGTGTACGGCAGGAGCGAGGTCACGAGCCCCAGGGCGCCGGCGACCCCGATGGCCGGGGCGCCGCGCACGGCGAGCCGCGCGATCGCGTCACACACCTCGTCGAGCGTGCGCAGGTCGCGCTCCTCGCACCGCTCGGGGAGGAGCGTCTGGTCGATGATGCGGACGGCGTCGCCGGACGGGGACCAGCGGACGGCTTCGATGGGGGGCACCCGCGTAACGTAACGCGCGGCGACGATGCGCGGAAAGCCGCGGGCGCCGGCGGCCGCCTACGCCGCCACCAGCATCTCCGGGCGGATCTTCCGGCGGCGCTCGGGGAACCAGCGGTCGAGGAAGCGGATGAGCGCGCGCTCCTCGGGGTAGTGCCCCCAGCGGTCGCGGCGCTCGGCGCCCTGGGCGGGGAGGGCGATCGTCTCTCCCTCGTCCACGTAGCGCGCGAGCACGATGGGGTGGACGTACGAGGCGCGACAGATGGCCGGAGTGTTCCCCAGCTCCGCCGCCACGAGGCGGATCGCCAGCACCACGTTCTTCTTCGCCTCGCGCTCGCTCTCCGCTGGGCCGAGGTCGGCGAGCACGGTGGCCACGCGCACCGTGCCACCCCAGGTGCGGAAGTCCTTGGCCGTGTAGCGCACGCCGGCGAGCCGCTGGAGGTACTCGTTCACGTCGCGCGCGGTCAGGTCGTGCCACGCGCCGTCCGCGTCGCGCCACCGGAAGAGCCGCCGTCCCGGACTCGTCAGGCGTCGCGCGATGAAGCGCGCGAGCGCGCGGTCCACCACCGCGTGGTGCTGCGCCTTGCTCCCCTTGCCGCGGTAGCTGAACGCGATCACGTCGCCGTGCACGCGCACGTGCCGCTTCTGCAGCGTGACGAGGCCGTACGTGTTGTTCTCCTTCACGTAGCGCTCGCTCCCGATGCGGAAGAACCCCTTGCTGATGAGGCGGACGACGGCGGCCGCGACGCGATCGCGATCCGAGGCGCGCGCGAGGTCGCGGTGCAGCGCTTCGCGGATGCGCGGGAGGTCGCGCGCGAGGCGGCGCACGCGGTAGTACTTGCGCGCCTCGCGCGTGCGGACGGCGCGCTCGTGGTAGCGGTACTGCTTCCGTCCGCGGGCGTCGATCCCCCACGCCTGGAGCTGCGCGCGCGGGCTGGCGGCGATGTGCACGTCGCGCCAGGCGGGGGGGATGTGCATCGCCTCGATGCGCGCGAGCACGCGGCGGTCGCGCACCGGCCGCCCGCCGGCATCGAGGTAGCGGAAGCCGGCCCCCGGTCCGCCCTGTCGCGTGATCCACTGCGTGCGCATGGCGCCCGCGTCGACGAGCAAAAACCGATCCTCGACGTTAGATTCCCGGTCCGACGAGTGACACGCCCTCGCCAGCCTCCACACCCGCCCATGCCCTACACCACGCTCGCCTTCGACGTCCGCGACCGCGTCGCGATCATCACCGTCAATCGCCCCGAGAAGCTGAACGCGCTGAACGACGAGACCATCGCCGAGCTCGGCGATGCGATCGACCTCGTGCGGCGGCGGGACGACATCGGCGGCGCGATCCTCACCGGCGCGGGGGCGAAGGCGTTCGTGGCCGGCGCCGACATCGCCGAGCTGGCCACGCAGGGGCCGCTCGACGGGCGCGCGCGCGCCCGCCAGGGGCAGGAGATCTTCTCGCGCTTCGAGCGCTCCCCGAAGCCGGTGATCGCGGCGGTGAACGGCTTCGCGCTCGGCGGCGGGTGCGAGCTGGCGCTGGCGTGCCACATCCGCATCGCGTCGGACAACGCGAAGCTCGGGCTCCCCGAGGTGAAGCTCGGCATCGGCCCCGGCTACGGCGGCACCCAGCGCCTTCCGCGGCTGGTGGGGAAGGGGCGCGCGCTGCAGCTCATCCTCACCGGCGAGATGATCGACGCGCAGGAGGCGTGGCGCATCGGACTGGTGAACGCGGTGGTGCCGCAGCCGGAGCTGATGGGCACGGCGGAGCGGATGCTTCGCCAGATCCTCGCGCAGGGGCCGCTGGCGGTGGCGCTGTGCATCGAGGCGGTGAACCGCGGGCTCGACACCACGCTCGAGGAGGGGCTCGCGCTCGAGGCGAACCACTTCGGGCTGCTCGCCTCCACGGAAGACATGCGCGAGGGGATGCGCGCCTTCCTGGAGAAGCGCCCGGCGCGGTTCACGGGGCGGTGAGGGGCCCGTGACCGGCACCGCGGCGTCCGCGGCGCCGGCGGGGCTCCGCGCGTGGCTGCACCGGCTCTCGATCCGCGATTTCCGCAACCTGCGGCGGGTGGATCTCACGCCGCCGCCCGAGGGGATGGCGCTCATCGGCGAGAACGGGCAGGGGAAGACGAACTTCCTCGAGGCGATCCACTACCTGCAGCTCCTGCGCTCCTTCCGCGGCGCGCGCGATCAGGAGCTGGTGGCGTTCGGGGCGCCCGCGTTCCACCTCGCGGCGGAGCTGCACGGCGCGCGGGTGCGCGAGGTGTCCGTGGGCTTCGAGCGCGCGGGGCGCCGCAAGCGGGTGAAGCTCGACGGCGCCGAGCCGGATCGCCTGACGGATGCGCTGGGATCGTTCCCGGCGGTGATCTTCTCGCCGATGGACGCGGAGCTGGTGGCTGGCGCGCCGAGCGTGCGCCGGCGCTACCTGGACGTGATGCTGGCGCTCACGTCGCGGCCGTACCTGGTGGCGCTGCAGCGCTACCGCGCGGCGCTGGCGCACCGGAACGCCGCGATGCGCGAGCCGCGGCAACCGCCGGCGGCGATCGAGCAGCGCGCGGCGGTGTGGGAGCCGGCGCTGGCCGAGCACGGCGCGGTGCTGTGGAGCGCGCGTCGGGCGTGGGTGGAGGCGCACGCCGCGCACTACGCCGCGCTCTCGTCGGCGATCGGCGAGCGCGGCGCGGCGCGCATGCGCTACGTCACCTCGCTGGAGCCCGCCGGCGACGACCCGGCCGGCGCGCTGCGCGACGCGCTGGAGCGCAAGCGGCAGCTCGATGTGCGGCGCGGCATCACGCACGTGGGACCGCACCGCGACGATCTCGCGCTCGCGCTCGACGACCGCGAGCTGCGCACGTACGGCTCGGCGGGGCAGCAGCGCACGGCGGCGATCGTGCTCCGCCTGCTCGAGGCGGCGACGCTCCGCGCGCACGCCGGGAGCGAGCCGCTCGTGCTGCTCGACGATCCGTTCGCCGAGCTCGACGCGCGGCGCGCCGGGCGCATCCTCGATCTGCTCAACGCGGAAGGACGGGGGCAGACGATGCTCGCGGTGCCGCGCGAGAGCGACATTCCGCCGGGGCTCACGCGCCTGGAGCGGTGGCGCATCGAGGCGGGAACGCTGACACGGGAGGAGCAGTGACGGAGCGCAAGCGCAAGCCCGAGGCGATCGCCGATGCCCTCGCGAGCTTTCTCGACCAGTCGGGGCTCGCGGCGCGCGTGGAGCAGGCGGCGATCGTCCCCGAGTGGCCGCGACTGGTGGGAGAGCAGATCGCGGCGGTGACGGAGCCACTGTCCATCGCGCGCGACGGCACGCTGTTCGTGGCCGTGCGCACGAACGCCTGGATGAACGAGCTGTCGCTGATGGAGCCGCAACTGCTCGCGGCGCTGAACGCGCGTGAAGGCGGCGCGAAGGTGTCGCGGATCCACTGGCGGCTCATGCGGGGCGCCGCGCCGCCGGACGACCGGCGGCGCTGAGCACGCGATCGGGGGGCGGCGGGGGAACGTCCCCCGCTCCGTCAGGGTAGTCCCCGACGGCACGCGCACGCATATTGGCTTCCGCGCGCGCGGCGTCATGACGGACGCCGGCGCCGTAGTTCGTCCGACCACACATCGAGGACCATGCGCTTCCAATTCGCGACACTCGCCCTCGCCATCGCGCTCCCGGCGGTTGCCGCCGCGCAGCAGGCGAAGGCACCGGCGCCGGCCAGCGACGGCGGCGTCGTTCCCCTGCCAGAAACGACGCTCCCGCTCAAGCACGCCCCCGCGCCAACCACGGCGGCCATCACCCCCACCGATCTCATGACCCGGCTCTACATCTTCGCCGACGACTCCATGCAGGGGCGCGAGGCGGGGACGGCGGGGAACGTGAAGGGCACCGACTACATCGCGAGCGAGATCAAGAAGATGGGCCTCATCCCCGCGGGGGAGAACGGCACCTACTTCCAGACCATCCCGCTCGTCACGCGCGCCGTCGACGGCGAGCCGACGTTCTCCGTCGGCGGCACGCCGCTCACGCCGTACGCCGACTTCCTCCCGCTCGGCCCCGCCTCGGTGAAGGACTCGGCGCTGCAGGTGGTCTATGGCGGCGAGTGGGGCGACTCGGCGCACGCGATCTCCGACGAGCAGGCGCGCGGGAAGCTGGTGGTGTACAGCGTGCCGCAGGGGTTGCAGGCGCTCCGCGCCGCGCGGCGCGGAAAGTTCGGCGACTCCACCGCCGCGGCGGTGGCGCTGATCGTGCTCGACAGCCTCCCCAAGCAGTACATCCCGTACTTCCGCCGCCCGGTGACGTACGTCGCCGACTCGTCGGCGGCCGAGAGCAAGCACGCGGCGTTCCTGATCGGGAACGCGGCGGCGGCGAAGCTCTTCTCCACCCCGGTCGCCCAGCTCACGCCGGGCACCGCGGGCACCGCGGTGTCGGTGGCGGCCACCTACACGATCACCCCCGTCCCCTTCCCCGCGCGCAACGTGGTGGGGATCGTGCGCGGGAGCGACCCGAAGCTCGCTGGCGAGTACGTCGCGATCGGCGCGCACAACGACCACATCGGGATCGGCCGCATGGCGGTGGATCACGACTCGATCCGCGTGTGGAACCACATCGTGCGCCCGGAGGGGGCGGACGACGGCGAGAAGGAGGCGACGCCCGCGGAGCAGTCGGAGGTGGACAGCGTGCTCGCCGCGTACCGCGCGAAGCACCCCGGCACCTCGCGCCCCGACTCGAGCGCCAACGGCGCCGACGAGGATGGCTCCGGCTCGGAGTCCGTGCTCGAGATCGCGCAGCAGATCTCGTCGATGACGAAGAAGCCGAAGCGGTCGATCCTCTTCGTCTGGCACGTGGGGGAGGAGAAGGGGCTGCTCGGCTCGGAGTGGTTCACCGACCACCCCACGGTGCCGCGCGACTCGATCGTGGCGCAGCTCAACATGGACATGGTCGGGCGCGGCGACGCGTACGACGAGACCGGGCGCACGAAGGACGGCGCGCCGATCCACGGCGGTCCCGGGTACGTGCAGCTCGTCGGCTCGCGGCGTCTCTCCACCGAGCTCGGGGACATCATCGAGCAGGTGAACAAGAGCGGGCACCACAACCTCACGCTCGACTACTCGATCGACGCGGACGGGCACCCGGCGAACATCTACTGCCGCAGCGACCACTACGAGTACGCGCGGTACGGGATCCCGATCAC
>CAMLEQ010000273.1 GCA_946479015.1 uncultured Gemmatimonadota bacterium
GGGGGAGGTTCGCTCCCGACGCTTGGGGGCATCTGATTTCGTTGAGTGGTTCCGGACTATTGAACGCCGCCGAGCTCGAGCACGTCATCGAGCGGGCCCTGAGCCAGATCGACGGGCGCATTGCCCTCGATGACCTCCGCGTCCTCATCGAGGGGGCGGGGTACATGGACGATGGGCTGAGCGGCGACAACGTGACGGTACACTGAGATCAATGGCATCCAAGAAGACAACGAAGCGCACCTCCAAGGGAGCGAAGAGCGCGCGCAAGACGGCGTCCTCCGCGGCCGTCGCCCCGAAGAAGGTGACCCGCGCGAGGAAGACCTCCTCCGACGGCGCCGGAACCGCTCGTCGCTCCACGTCGCGCCGCTCCACGCGAGCGGATGCGGGGCTCGTGGGGGGCGACATCGACGTGGGCGCGGTACGGGGGAAGTCGCTCGTCATCGTGGAGTCCCCCGCGAAGGCGAAGACCATCAGCAAGTACCTCGGTCCGGACTTCCGCGTGCGGGCCACGGTGGGGCACGTCCGCGATCTCCCCGAGAAAGGGCTGGGGATCGACATCGAGAAGGGCTTCCGCCCCACGTACGTCCCCGTCCCGGGGAAGGAGCGCACGCTCGCCGAGCTGAAGAGCGCGGCCAGGGTCGCGTCGCGCGTCTACCTCGCCACCGACCCTGACCGCGAGGGGGAGGCGATCGCCTGGCACGTCGCCGAGACGATCAAGCAGCGCGACGGCGCGCCGATCCAGCGCGTCATGTTCCACGAGATCACGCGCGACGCGGTGCAGCGCGCCATCGGCAACGCCACCTCCATCGATGAGAAGAAGGTGGAGGCGCAGCAGGCGCGCCGCATCCTCGATCGCCTGGTGGGCTACAAGGCGAGCCCCCTCCTCTGGAAGACGGTGAAGAAGGGGCTCTCGGCCGGCCGCGTCCAGACCGTCGCCCTCCGCCTCATCGTGGAGCGCGAGCGGGAGATCCGCGCGTTCGTGCCCGTGGAGTACTGGACGATCGAGGCGCTCCTCGAGAAGAACGGGCAGCGCTTCACCGCGCGTCTCCATCAGGTGGACGGCAGGAAGCCCGAGATCTCCAACGAGGCGCAGGCGTCCGCCATCCTCGCCGATGTGCGCGGCCGCGAGACCTTCCCGGTCACCGACGTCCGCAAGCGCGAGCGGCGCAAGAACCCGTCCGCCCCCTTCACCACCTCCACCATGCAGCAGGAGGCGGCGAAGAAGCTCGGCTTCGGGTCCAAGAAGACCATGCGCGTGGCGCAGGATCTCTACGAGGGGATCGACATCGGCCCCGAGGGCGCGGTCGGGCTCATCACGTACATGCGCACCGACTCCACCCGCATCGCGGAGAGCGCCGCGCTCCAGGCGCGCGACTATCTGCGCGGGCTGTTCGGCGAGAGCTTCCTCGCGGCCGGGCCGCAGCTCTACGGCAAGGCGCAGCAGGCCAACGCGCAGGACGCGCACGAGGCCGTGCGCCCCACCGATCCGTCGCGCCGCCCGGAGCACATCAAGAAGTTCCTCTCGAGCGACCAGTTCAAGCTCTACGAGCTGATCTGGAAGCGCTTCATGTCGTCGCAGATGGCGCCCGCGGTCTTCGACACCACCACGGTGGACTTCGACCTCGGCCGCTATCTCTTCCGGTCTACCGGGAGCGTGGTGAAGTTCGAGGGCTTCCTCGTGCTCTATCGCGAGGCGCACGAAGAAGGGGACGGACGCGCGCTCGAGGACGAGCAGGCGCTCCCGGTGCTCGAGGTGCGCGAGAACGTGCCCGTGCGCGAGATCGTGCCGCACCAGCACTTCACCGAGCCGCCGCCGCGCTTCTCCGAGGCGAGTCTCGTGAAGGAGCTCGAGCGGCTCGGCATCGGGCGGCCGTCCACCTATGCCTCGATCATCTCCGTGCTGGCGGACCGCCGCTACGTCACGCTCGAGCAGCGGCGCTTCACCCCCACGCCGCTCGGCGAGACGGTGGAGAAGATCATGGTCCACCAGTTCCCCTCGATCTTCAACGTCGAGTTCACCTCGAGCATGGAGGGGGAGCTGGACAAGATCGAGGAGGGGGCGCTCAGCTCGCGCCGGGTGCTCGAGGAGTTCTACGGTCCCTTCTCCGACTCGCTCGACCGCGCCAACATCGAGGACCTCATCGGCCGGGCGCACGACCTGTCGATGCTCGAGTCCGAGCGCTGCCCCAAGGACGGCGGCCGGCTCCACCCCCGTGGCGGGATCTTCGGGCCGTATCTGGCGTGCGAGAACCGCCCGGCGTGCGACTTCACCAAGCCGCTCGGCCGCGACAAGAAGCCGGCGGTGATGACCGACGAGATCTGTCACGAGTGCGGCGCGCGGATGGTGATCCGCCACGGACGCACCGGCGAGTTCCTCGGCTGTAGCCGCTTCCCGAAGTGCCGCGGCACGCGCGCCCTCCCCACGGGGGTGAAGTGCCCGAAGGATGGCGGCGACATCATCCAGCTCCGGTCGAAGAAGCGCGGGCGTCCGTTCTACGGGTGCGCGAACCACCCCAACTGCGACTTCATCGCCTGGAACAAGCCCGTGCTCGAGCAGTGCCCCGAGTGCGGCTTCATGGGCGCCGAGTCGAAGTCCACCAAGGCGCGGGGCGAGTACCGCAAGTGCATGAAGTGCGGCAACGAGTGGGACGTCGTGACGGAGACCGCGGTCGCCTCCTGAGAGGCGCCGCGGCTTCACACTCGCACTGACCGATGATCACGATCGTTGGTGGAGGGCTGGCCGGCTCCGAGGCCGCCTGGCAGCTCGCGGAGCGCGGACACGACGTCGTCATCCACGAGATGCGTCCGGTGGTCGGCACCGCCGCGCACAAGACCGACCGGCTCGCGGAGCTCGTCTGCTCGAACACCTTCAAGAGCACCGAGCTCTCGAACGCGCACGGCCTGCTCAAGGCGGAGATGCGCGTGCTCGGCTCGCTCATCCTGTGGGCGGCGGACCGTGCGCGCGTCCCGGGGGGCACCGCGCTCGCCGTGGACCGCGACATCTTCTCCGCCGCCGTGAGCGAGCGCATCGCCTCCCACCCGCGCATCCGCGTCGAGCGCGAGGAGGTGGCGTCGCTCCCGTCCCCCGCGATCATCGCCACCGGGCCGCTCACCTCCGATCGCCTCGCCGCCGCCATCCGCGAGCGCCTCGGCGTCTCATCGCTCGCCTTCTACGACGCCATCGCGCCGGTGATCGCGCGCGAGTCGATCGACGACTCCATCGTGTTCCGCGCCTCGCGTTATGGAAAGGAGACGATGGAGGGGGAAGGGGAGGAGGGGGCGTACCTCAACTGCCCGCTCGGCCGCGAGCAGTACGAGGCGTTCGTCGACGCGCTCATCGCCGCGGACCAGTTCCACGGGCACGAGTTCGACGAGGCGCCGTACTTCGAGGGGTGCATGCCCGTGGAGGAGATGGCGCGGCGCGGGCGCGACACGCTCCGCTTCGGACCGCTCAAGCCCGTGGGGCTGCGCGATCCGCGCACGGGGCGAGAGGCGTGGGCGGTGGTGCAGCTCCGGCAGGAGGATCGCGCGGGACGCATGTGGAACCTGGTCGGGTTCCAGACCCGCCTCCGCATCCCGGAACAGCAGCGCGTCTTCAGGATGCTCCCCGGTCTCGCCGACGCCGAGTTCCTGCGCTACGGATCCATCCACCGCAACTCGTACCTCAACACCCCGGCGGCGCTCACCCCGCACCTGTCGCTGCGCGACGACCCCCGCGTGCTCTTCGCCGGGCAGATCACCGGGGTGGAAGGATACACCGAGAGCAGCGCCACCGGGCTGCTGGCGGGGATCAATCTCGCCCGCATGCTCGACGGCCTCGATCCGGTGATCCCGCCGCCCACCACGATGCTCGGCGCGCTGTACCGCTACCTGCGCGAGGCGCGCCCCGAGCACTTCCAGCCCATGAACGCCAACTTCGGCCTCATGGACGACCTCCCCGAGCGCGTGCGCGACAAGAAGCGGAAGCGCGAGCTGCTCGCGGAGCGGGCGTTGGCGGAGATGGCGCGGTTTGCGGGATGCGGGGCGCGGGGCGCGGGGGAGGCCTTCACCACTCCCGCCTCGACCGCCCCGTGAGCCAGGCACGCGGCGGCGGACGTGACGGTCCGACGCGCCCCGCGCCCCGCGCCCCGCACCCCACGGCGCCCGAGCTGGACGACTTCACGTCTTATCTCGAGACCGAGCGCAACGACTCCCCCCACACCGTCCGCGCGTACCGGCGCGATCTCGAGGGGTTCGTCGAGTTTCTCTCCGCGTACTACGGCACGCGCGAGTGGAGCTGGGGGGGGCTCGACCGGCTCGCCATCCGCGGGTTCATGGGGCACCTCACCAAGCGCGGGCTCTCAAAGCGCTCCATCGCTCGCGCCCTCTCCGCCGTGCGCAGCTTCTACCGGTGGATGCACCGCAACGAGACGGTCGAGGCGAACCCCGCGCGCGGCGTCGCCACGCCGAAGCTGGAGAAGTATCTCCCCGCCTACCTCGATCGGGCCCAGATCGACCTGCTCTTCCAGATGGCGGAGGTCCGCGCGTGGGAGGGACGGTTCGTGGACGTACGCAACCTCGCCATCCTCGAGCTGTTCTACAGCACGGGGATGCGCCTCTCGGAGCTGGCCGGGATCAACCGCCACGACATCGACCTGATCTCGCAGCAGGTGAAGGTGCGCGGGAAGGGGCGCAAGGAGCGGATCGTCCCCATCGGCGATCACGCCGCGCTCTCCCTCCGCAACTACGAGGCGAAGCGCGACGAGCTCGGCCGCGCGCTGGGCGGCAAGATGGACCGCACCGCGTTCTTCCTGGGACGGACGGGGCGGCGGATCGGCGTCCGTGCAATCCAGCTCGTCGTCGGCGCCTTCCTCGAGGAGATCGACGAGGACGCGGGGCTCTCCGTGCACTCCCTCCGGCACACCTTCGCCACCCACCTCCTCGATGCGGGCGCCGATCTGCGCGCCGTCCAGGAGCTGCTCGGGCACGCGTCGATCTCCACCACCCAGATCTACACCCACACGAGCGTGGAGCGGCTGAAGGAGGTCTACAAGAAGGCGCACCCGCGGGCACTCTGACGCGGCCGCCGGGGAATCGTCCTTGCATTTCCCCGTGGTACCATGCGACTCGAAGACCTTCCTGTTCTGCTCGGCGTGCTCGTGGCGGTGGCCGGAGCGCTCGTCGTCGCCGATGCCTGGACCCCCGATGGCACCGACGAGCTTCCGTTCGAGCGCCGGCGTCGCGAGCGCCCCGAGCGTCACCGCGTGGGGGAGGGGATCTTCGGCGGCGGCCTCATCCTGATCGCCATCGCCCTCATGGGCGGGGACGGGTGGGCGTACACGACGCTCACCATCGGGATCGCGATCGTGCTCGTGGTCGTCGGGACCGCCCTGAACATTCGCTACTTCCGCGGCCTGGCCTTCGGCCCCGTCCTCGGCCGGACGCGGCGGCGGCGGGCGAGCGATGCGGCGCGGGAAGCGGGAAGCGGGAAGCGGGAAGCGCGGGGACTCGGGACTCGGGAATCGGGACTCGGGAAATGACCGCGGGGCGGCGCCTTCGGCGCTCGCCCCCCCCCCAGTTTCGCGGGGGGCGGGGGCAGATGGCCCCCCCCCCCCCAGCCGCACCCCCAT
>CAMLEQ010000274.1 GCA_946479015.1 uncultured Gemmatimonadota bacterium
CGCACCTTGGTGCGTGGGGGGCGGCGCAGGCGCGCCGCCCCCCTCGCTGCCACTCCCGCTTCCCGATTCCCGCTTCCCGCAGGCGCGGCAAAGCCGCGCCGCTTCCCGCGCGGTTCAGAACACGTACCGCACCCCGATGCTCCCGTACACCTGCGCCTCGTACGGCCCCGGGATGATGTACCCGTCCCCGTGCCCCCCCTCCGCCGGCGTCGCGAGCCCCGCGATGTTGGGGCCGACGAACAGGAAGGAGTAGTACGTGCTCCCCAGCAGGTTGTCGCCACCGGCGAACACGTCGAGCACCCAGTTCCGCTGCACCTGCTTCCGCCAGCCGAGCCTGGCGCCGAGCAGGTCGTACGAGCGCACGAAGGTCGAGTTGTCGAAGGTCACCGGCACCTTGTCCACCCACTGGTACGTGCCGCTCAGGTACACGCCGTCGCTCGACGCCACGTCCACGCCGGCGCTCACCATGTTGCGCGGCACGCGGGGGACGGCGTTCCCCGAGAAGTCCACCGTGCTCGGGCCGGCGTTGTTGTCGCTCCTGAAGTCGATGAACTTCGCGTCGGTGTACGCCCAGGAGGCCCACGGGCGGAGCGTGGACAGGAAGCGGCCCGCATCATCGATGGCCAGCCAGCCGAGCGACAGCTCGGCGCCGCGGTTCCGCTGCTTCCCCGCGTTCGTCGTGAACGTGACCGAGTTCACCGTCTGCGACAGCAGCTTGTCGGTGTTCTCCACGTCGAACAGCGCGAGCTGCCCGCTCAGCCGGTCGTTCAGCACGCTCCCCTGCACCCCCACCTCGTACTGCACCGCGCGCTCCGGCTTCAGCGCCAGGTTCACGCTCCCGTCGCGCGCGACCGCGTCGCTCAGCAGCGGCGGCGTGTACCCCGAGCTCACGCTCGCGTACACCGACGCGCCGGAGCCGAACCCCTTCGTCACCGCGACGCGCGGCGTGAACACCCAGTCGAACGACTTCACCCGCAGGTTGGTGGTGTCGCTCACCTGGCCGTTCTTCAGCATGTCGCGGATCCCGAACTCGTTCTTGTTCATGCTCGCGCCCGCGGTCACGGTCACCCGCGCCGGGAGGGCGAAGCTCCACTCCGTGAACACCGACCCGTTCACGGCGTAGTTCTCCTGGTCGGTGGGGCGCTGCGGGAAGGGGGGCGCGGGGACGATGAACACGCCGTTCGTGGTCACGTTCGACCGCTGCACCATCCCGCCGAGCGAGCCCGTGATCCCCACGCCGTTCGCGAGCCGCGTCTGATAGCCGAACACCGAGCGCGCGCCGAGGTTGAACTGGTTCGCGTCGGTGACGCCGTGCGCGAACGGCTGGTTCGACGTGCGTCCGCTCCCGAACACCGTCGTCCGGTTCGTGAACCGGTCGCTCAGCCGGTAGCGGTCGGTGACGCCGGCGAAGAAGCTCGTGAGCTGGATGTGCGAGTCGTTGGCGAGATACGCGTCGTTGCTCTGCGGGATGCGAGCGTAGAACGGCGTGCTGTCGATCTCCCCCGCCAGCTCCTCGAACGACTTGTTGTAGGAGAAGTAGGTGGAGAGCGTCTGCCGGGTGCCGGCGTCGAAGTCTCCGCTGGCGCGGAAGTAGTTCTTGGTCGAGCCGCTGTGCGGGCGAAAGGCGTCGTACTCCTGGTGCCCGTAGTTCAGCACCACCCCGCCGTGCTCCCCGGCGCTCTGGAAGGTGGTGTTCGTGCGCACGAGCCCATCGGTCCCGCTCAGCAGCTGCTGGCCGATGCTCGTCTGGCTCGGCGTCGGCCTCGCGGTCTCGAGCAGCACCGCGCCGCCGATGAAGCTCCCGTACTCGCTCGACTGCGGCCCCTTGATGACCTCAACGCTCCCGAGCGTGGAGTAGTCGATGTCGTCGAGCACCGTCGTCCCCGTGGCGTCGGTGATCGGGATGTCGTTCAGGAACACCTGGTAGCCCAGCCCGTTCGAGTTCGGGCTGTTCCCTCCAGTGCTCGGGTAGTACCCGCGGATGGTGATGCGCGCCCCGCCCCACGGCGTGCGCGACTGCATGAACACGCCCGGCACGGTGTTCACCGAGCGTTCCAGGCTCAACCCGCTCGAGCGGTCGAGCTCCCGCTTGGTGAGCAGCGTGGCCATCGGCTCCGGGGTGCGCGCGAGCACCTGCACTCCCGGCAGCTCCGCGTGCGACGGGGCGAGGCGGATGAACAGGTGCCTCGACGGATCGGTGACCGTGACCCCCTTCGCCGTGTAGCCGACGGCGGAGACGGTGAGCCGCGTCACCGAATCGATGGCGGCGATCGCGAACGCCCCCGCACTGTCCGTGACCGTGCCCCCCGTGGTTCCGGCGGCGCTCACCTCGGCGCCGGAGATGGGGGAGCCGGACTGTTGGTCGAGCACCGTGCCGTGGATGGTGGCCTGGGCGCGCAGCACGGCGGGGAAGACGAGCAGCAGCAGGGCGGACAGGAACTGATTCACTCTCGACGATCCTGGTGCGGGTGAACTGCGACGGGCGGGGAGATGAAGACGGGTGGGAGCACGCGTCCCCCTGATCCCGATCGAGCTACGCTCTGCGGGGCGCGAGCGCTGGAATCTAAATGGAGCGCGCGATCAGGCGGGTCACAAGTCGCCCTCTTCGGCGAAGAGCCGCACATAGGCGTCGTAGCGGAATCGGCGATGGCGCGTCCGGCCTGTGAACTCACGGAGCACGCGCAGATCCTCGAGGCGCTGCACGATCTGGTTCGCGCCCGCGAACGTCGTTCCGAGCAGTTTCTGTACGTCCGTCACGCTCACGATCGGTTGCTCGTAGAGCCATTCCAGAACGCGGTGCCCATTGCCCGCGGCGCGGCCCATTCCGTCCGTGATCGCTCGCCGATGCGCTTCCCGCAGCTCCAGGATTCGTCGTGCCGTATCGGCGGCCTCGATGCTCACCTCCTTCACACCCTGCAGAAAGAATTCGAGCCATGCCTCGAAGTCGCCGGTGTCTCGCACGGCCTGTAGCACGTCGTAGTAGGCTTGCCGGTGGCGCTTGAAGTAGTGCGACAGGTACAGCACTGGCTTCTGGAGGGCACCTCGTTCGCACAGCAGGAATGTGATGAGCAGGCGCCCCACGCGGCCATTTCCGTCGAGAAACGGGTGGATCGTTTCGAACTGAGTGTGCGCGAGTCCGATCTTGATGAGTAGCGGCAGTCCGTCCTCGCGATGCAGGAACGCCTCGAGCGCACCCAACGCCGATGGCACCTCGGAAGGTGGTGGGGGAACGAAGGTAGCCTCCGCGAGCGTGCAGCCGCCTGGACCGATCCAGTTCTGGCTCCGGCGCAACTCTCCGGGCGTCAGGCGCGAGCCGCGAACGCCCTGTAACAGTTCGGCGTGGATCTCGCGAATCAGCCTGATCGATACGGGGAGGTCGGCGAGACGCGCCAATCCGTGCCTCATCGCTCGGACGTAGTTGATCACTTCGTCCACGTCTTGCGGTCGACCTTCTCCCAGCACGTGTGCCTCGGCCGCGAGAAGATCCTGCAGTGAACTCTGTGTCCCTTCGATCTGACTGGAGAGCACCGCCTCCTTGCGAACGTACATGTAGACGAAGAGATCCGGGTTCGGCAGAGTCTGCACCGACCCGTCCAGACGCCCGAGAGCGCGGTCTGCCTCGGAGAGCAAGCGCTGAAGCTCACCCGTGATGCGCACGGGCGGGGTTGGGGGCAGAGGTGCGGGGAAGAACGCCCGGAATCCCTCCGGCTGTCGTATGTACCGCCCAGCGCGCCCTTCACGCGCGGCGCTCCGGCTATGTGCTCCTGCGTTTAGCATGGCTGCTCCGTGGCCGTATAATAAACGTAGCGTTTAATATACAGAGGAAACGTGCCCATGTTGAACGCTGGAACCACGAGGCAGCGCTGTGCGCCCGCCCCTCACCGCCCCGCGTCCCCCGCCACCGCCGCCCCCTCCCGCGGCTCGACCAGCGCCTGGTACACCAGCATCGGCAGCCGCCCCGCGATCTCCGGGCGGCTCGGGAGCTGCTGCACCATGAACACGATCACCAGCCCCTCGCTCGGGTCCACCTCGTACGTGGTGCTGTAGGCGCCAGCCCACCCGTACGTGCCCACCGGCTCCACGTGCGCATCGCCGCCCGCGCGCTCCATGATCTGGAAGCCGAGCCCGAAGCCCATCCCCCCGCGCGAGTACAGCTCCCCGTCCTGGTCGGTGGTCATGAGCGCCACCGTCTTCGGCGCGAGGATCCGCACGCCGTCCAGCGTCCCCCCGTTCAGCAGCATCTGGAGGAAGCGCGCGTAGTCGCGCGCGGTGGAGAGCATCCCCGCTCCCCCGGAGAAGCTGCGGCGCGGGCCGTCCACGTAGCTCCCCTGCCCGCGCCCTCCCTCCGGCGCGCGCTCGAGGGTACCGTCCGGCTTCTCGAGGTACACGGTCGCGAGTCGGCCGCGCTTCGCCGGCGGGAGATAGAAGTACGTGTCCCGCATCCCGAGGGGCGCGGTGATCCGCGAGCGGAGGAACTCATCCAGCGGCATCCCCGACACGCGCTCCACCACGCAGCCGAGGATGTCCGTGTTGTAGCCGTACACGAAGCGCTCCCCCGGCTGCGCCACGAAGGGGAGCGTGGCGAGGCGCTCGATCGTCGTGCAGATCGGCTCGTTCTTGTCGGCGAAGTACCACCCGTAGCCCGCGGCCGGGCCGAGCCCCTTCGCGGCGTAGAGCGGCGCGACCAGGCTGTCGGTGCCGTACGAGATTCCGGCGGTGTGCGTGAGCAGGTCGCGGATGGTGATCGCTCGGCGCGCCGGGACGATGGCGCGCCCCGTGTCCGTGCGCACCGCCACCGTGGTGTGCGCGAATGCCGGGATCCAGCGCGCCACGGGATCGTTCAACCCGATCTTCCCCTCCTCCGCGAGCGACATGATCGCCACGCTGGTCAGCGCCTTCGTCTGCGACGCGATGCGGAAGATGGCGTCGGTGGCCATCGGACGCTTCGTTTCGCGGTCCGCCCAACCGAAGGCGCGGTCGTACACCGTCTGTCCGTCGCGCGCCACGAGCACCACGGCGCCGGCGATCTCCCCGCTGTCCACCGCGCGGCGGAAGGCGCTGTCGATGCGCGCCAGGCGCTCGGTGGAGAAGCCGAGTCGCGTGGGAGACTGATCGTGATCGTCGATGGTGAGCGTGAGCTTCGCGGCGCGGCGCTGGGCGGGGAGCGCGGCGGGGATGACGGCGAGGGCGGCGGCGAGCGTGAGCGCGAGGTGGCTCGCGCGCGAGCGGCGGGGAGCGGGCATGTCGTGATGGAGAGAGGTCGGGTGGCGAGCGGCCGGAGATTCGAACCGGGCGAGGACGGCACGAGTGCGACAAGATACGGGCCGCTCTCCGCCGCGACGAGGGCGAACGACGAGCGGGGCCCCGGCCATTGGCCGGAGCCCCGCTCGCGCGATGCCGCCCTGGACGGCCGGGCCGCGCGCTACCGCACGAAGGTGATGTACCCGGCGGCGTTCGTGATCGCGCCCACGTGGCCGCGCGGGCTGAACGCGACGCGCCGCGGCTGACCGCCCACCGTGAGCGTGCTGGTGATCGTGCGCGACTGGAGCGAGAACACCCGCACCGCGCCGGCGGAGGGGATGGTGATGTACGC
>CAMLEQ010000275.1 GCA_946479015.1 uncultured Gemmatimonadota bacterium
GCCGTTCGCGCAGGCGGCGTTCGCGCGTAGCAAGAGACTCCCCGGGCGCCGACGGCAGATGCCGATCCGGCAGTAGTAGGGTCTGGCGCCCGGGGAGGCTCGCAGCGTGTAAGCGCGCACGCCGCCGAAGCGAATGGCCCCCGGCGCCACGGCCGAGGAGCCCGAGCGGAACCCTGCCCGGTCGAGGAGCCCGGCCGAGGAGCCCGCGCGGAACTCGGTCCGGCCGCGCGGTTCGCGCGGAGCCCGCCCGGTCGAGGAGCCCGGGCAGAGCCCACGAGCGGAGCCCGACGCACCACACGCGTCCGATGGCGGTCCCGCGACTACATTGCACCGACCGCCATGCCCACCTCGCTATCGTCGCCCCGCCCCGTCGGCCAGAGCTACTGGCGCGCCAGCCGCGCGCCGCGCTACAGCCTGCTCTTCGCGTTTCCGCTCCTGCTCGCCTACGAGGGGCTCGCCGCGGCGCTGCCGGTCCGGGAGACGGGAGGCGTGCGCAACGGCGCCGACGTGCTGCTCAAGTCGCTCTTCGTGCTCGTGGCCGGCGCGCGCGGCCCGCTCATCTTCGGCGCGCTGCTGATCGCGCTCGGTGGGTGGATCGTCTGGCGCGACATCGCCGCGCACGGCCCCGTCCGGCGCCGCTGGATCTTCGGCGCCATGCTGGGGGAGTCGGTGCTGCTCGCGCTCATCTTCGGCGTGGTGGTGGGAACGATCACCGCGCGGCTGCTCGGCGCGGTCGGGGCGCTGACGATGGCCCCCGTGGCGCGGCTCGACGCGCCCACGCGGCTCATGGTGTCGCTGGGAGCGGGATTGTACGAGGAGCTGCTCTTCCGCGTGATCCTCGTCTCGGCGCTCGATTGGGGCGGGCGGCGGCTGCTGGGATGGAGCCCCTGGGTGGCGGGCGCCGGCGCCACGCTGCTCGGCGCGGCGATCTTCTCCGCCTTCCACTACGTGGGGCCGTACGGGGATGCGTTCCAGCTCCAGTCGTTCGTGTTCCGCATGGTGGGCGGCGTCTTCTTCAGCGGCCTCTACCTGCTGCGAGGCTTCGGCGTGGACGCGTGGACACACGCGCTCTACGACGTCTTCATTCTCCTGCGCTGACGGCGCCATCCCCGTGCGACAGCGGTGCGCGGCAGCCGGTGCGCGCCGACTCGTACGCGCACTCCAGCACGGCGGCCACATCCGCGATGTCGCGCAGGTAGGGCTCCCGCCGATCCTCCGCCATCGCATCGGCGAACTCGGTGAACAGCCCCGAGAACCAGCTGGAGTACGCCGACTTGTCCAGCTCCGCAGTGTAGTCGAACGTCTCCACCACGCCGTCGCGCTCCACGCGCAGCACGCCCCCCACCCACTCGATCGACCCGAGCTCCCCCACGAAGCGCACGCGATTCTCGCGATGGCGCGCCCCCCAGGTGAGGAACATGAGGCCGAGCCGCTCGGGATACTCGAACAGCAGGTGCGCGCTGTCCTCCACGTCGTAGTCGTGGTGGCGGAGCCGCCCCGTCCAGGCGCGCACCGCGTCGGGCACGCCGGCCACGTCGAGCATCTGGTAGATGAGGTGCGTGCCGTGATCCAGCAGCACCCCGCCGCGGCTGTCGGCGGCCCGCGCGCGCCAGGGCGTGGCGTCGCCGCTCGCGCCCCGGTCGGCCATCAGGCGATAGACGTGAAACTCCGCCAGATGCCAGCGGCCGATCACCCCCTGGTCGAGCCACTCGCGCACGCGCCGCCACACGGGGTTGAACCGGTACTGGTGACACGGCACCACCACGCGCCCCGCCGCGCGCGCGGCGACCGCGATGCGCCACGCCTCCTCGCGCGTGACCGCCACCGGCTTCTCGCACAGCACGTGGTAGCCTTCCTGGAGCGCCCACAGCACGAGCTCCAGGTGTGTGGCCGTGGGTGTGCAGATGTCCACGAAGTCGATCGGCCAGACGGCGCTCAGCTCATCGCGGCGCGCGAGATGGCGGATCGATGGGATGGGCTGCACCCCCGTGCCGGCATCCACCGTCGCCACGATCTCGAGACGCGCGCGCACCGCGGGATCGTCGACGAACGCCGGCAGGTGCGCGTGGCGCGCGATCCCTCCGAGGCCGATCACCGCGCCCCGGCGCACGCCCGCGCCGCGCGCCGGTGCCGCGTGGAGCGCGTCCGGCCACGACGCTCGCTTCGCGGGCGCGGTCACCGCCGCGACACCATCTCGGACGCTTCGAGCAGCACGTCCTTCATGATCGCGAGCGCCTCCATCGCCTGCTCCTCGGGGATCACCAGCGGCGGGTTGATGCGCACCTCCGGGTTGTAGATCATCGCCAGCACGCCGCGCGACAGGAGCGTGTCGAAGATCCACCGCGTGGTCTGCTTGTCGAGAAGTGTCCGCGTCCCCGGGACCACGAGATCCATCCCGATCATCAGCCCGCGCCCGCGCACCTCACCCACCACCGGCACCTCCTCCTCCCACCGCTGCATCTCGGCGAGCATCTTCGCGCCGAGCACGCGGCTGTGCTCCACGAGCTGCTCCTCGAGGATCGTCTCCAGCGTCACGCGCGCGGCGGCCGCCGCCAGCGGATTGCCGCCGTAGCTCGACGAGCTGCCGCTCGGGTTCGCCCACGGCTTCGCGAACGCCACCTCCTCGCGGATGAGCAGCCCGCTCATCGGGAAGCCGCCGCCGAATCCCTTGCCCATGCTCATGATGTCCGGCACGATCCCCTCGTGCTCCACCCCCCACATCTTCCCCGTGCGGCCGAACCCCGTGATCATCTCGTCGGCGATGAGGAGCGCGCCCAGCTCGGTGGCCAGCTCGCGCAGCGCCTTCAGGAAGCCGATCGGCGGCACGATGTTCCCCGCCGTCCCCTGGATCGGCTCCACGATGATCGCGGCGATGTTCCGCGTCGTCTCGATCTCGATCTTCTTCTTCAGGAACTCCACGCACGTCCAGTCGCACGCGGGGAAGGACTTCTCGAAGGGGCAGCGCGAGCACGACGCGTACGGCGACGAGTAGCGCCCCGGCATGAGGGGGCCGAGGCCGTGCTTGAAGTTGCTCCCGAGCAGCGGCAGCACCCCGGCGGTCTTGCCGTGAAAGCCACCCCAGAAGCCGATGAACTCGTCCTTGCCGGTGTAGGAGCGCGCGAGGCGCAGCGCGGACTCCACCGCTTCGGCACCGCTCGAGTAGAACTGGGTGCGCGTCACGTCGCCCGGAGCCACCTCGGCGAGCAGGCGCACGAGCGCGGCGCGGTGCTCGGAGGTGAAGCTGCCGACGTGGATGCGCGCGACCTGCCGCTGCATCGCGGCCACGTACTTCGGGTGCGCGTAGCCGAGGCTCGCCACGCCGATGCCGGCCATGAGGTCGATGTACCGGTTGCCGTCCACGTCGTACAGCACGGCGCCCTCGCCGCGGTCGATGCAGATCCGACTGAAGAGCGCGAAGCTCTGCGCTCCGGGGGCGAGGTGTTCCTGCTCGCGGTCGAAGATCTCTCTCGACCTCGCGCCTGCGCTCCAGGCGGGGAACGCGACTTCCGTCACGGCGGCCAATCCTCGAAGGGGGCGTTCGGCGCGGCGTGCTCGCCGCGATGGCGGGAATGCCATCGGCGCACCCGGAGCGCCCGTGTCTCCGCGGTGGCCGAGTGTAACATTGGGACCCGGCTTCACCCGCGCCAGCAGGTTAAGTCTTCTTGGTGGCCGCGGCCGCCACTTGCGCCGTGGGTGCAGCGCGATTCCACGCCGACGCGGCGTGCGGTGCATCACTACGCACGGCACGCGGTGTCGCTATGCGCTCAGCGCGTCGCGAGGCGCAGCGCGCGCTCCACCGCGCCGAGCGTGGCGTCGACCTCCTCCGGGCGGTTCGCGCCGGGCGGCGGCGGCTCCATCTCGCGATGGTACCGGACGAGGATCCCGGGGTCCTTCAGCACGTGCCCGGTGAGCACCGCCACCACGCGTGCATCGGGCGCGATCACACCGGCGCGCACGAGCGCGCGCACTCCCGCCACGCTCGCGGCGCTCGCCGGCTCGCACCCCACCCCCGCCGCATCGATCGCCGCTTTCGCCTCGAGGATCTCCGCATCGGGCACCGCCGCCACGACTCCGTGGGTGTCGCGGATCGCGCGCACCGCCCGGTCGTACGACGCCGGATCGCCGATGTCGATCGCCGATGCCACCGTGGCCGGCGTGACCCGCTCGCGGGTCGCGAATCCGCGCGCGAAGCTGCGCGCGAACGGCGCCGCCCCCTCGGCCTGCACTGCCAGCAGGCGGGGAAGGCGATCGATGAGTCCCGCCGCGCGCGCCTCCACCAGCGCCTTCCCGAACGCCGCCGTGTTCCCCAGGTTCCCCGCCGGCACGGCGATCCAGTCCGGGGGCTCCCACGCGCGCTGCTCCAGCATCTCGAGCACGATCGACTTCTGCCCCTCGATGCGGAACGGGTTGATGGAGTTGAGGAGGTAGACGCCGAGGCGCGCGCTCGCTTCGCGCGCCAGGCGGAGGCAGTCGTCGAAGTCGCCGCGTACGAGCAGCGTGCGCGCGCCGTAGGCCAGCGCCTGCGCCAGCTTGCCGAGCGCCACACGCCCGGCGGGGATGAGCACCAGCGCCGGGATCTCCGCGCGCGCGGCGTACGCGGCGAGGGATGCGGCCGTGTTGCCGGTGGAGGCGCAGGCGACCGCGGTCGCGCCCACCCGGCGCGCCTGCGTGATCCCGACGGTCATCCCGCGGTCCTTGAAGGAACCGGTGGGGTTCATCCCCTCGTGCTTGAGCTCGAGCTGTGCGAGCCCTGCCCATCGGGCGACGCGCCCCGCGTCGACGAGCGGCGTGTTCCCCTCGGGGAACGTGACGGGGTCGGCGACGTGCGGGAGCACCAGCTCCCGGAAGCGCCACACGCCCGAGGCGTCCGGACCGCGGAGCGCCCCACGGCGCTCGGCGAAGCGGCGCGCCAGCGCCGCGCCGCGCTCGGCCGGGGGGGCGGGAAGCAGGTCGAGCAGGTCGCCGCAGCGCGGGCACTGCGTGTCGGCCGACGTCTCCGGGAGACGCGCATCGCAGCGCGCGCAGCGCAGCAGCGACGGGCCGGTAGCCGGGAGGGGAGGGGAGGCGGGCATCTCGTGCGCACGTTACCGCCCCGGGGCGACGGCCGGAAGTGCACGCGGCGCGGCGGCCGCGACCGTGCCGACGCCAGGGCGGAAACTCGGGCGGGGGGTCGACGGTCTTATCATTGAGCGCCGGACGCTGCCGATTGCTCTCCGTCCGTTCCCGCTCTACACTGTGTATGCCGGCGATGCGCGCCGGATTCCTCCGCTCGGTTCGGGTACTCCTCAATGACGCCTCGCATCCGCAGGGCCGCCGTCGTCGGCGCCCTCCTTCTCCCGCTCGCCGCCGGCGCCTTCGTGCTCGACGCCCGCGACAACCGCTCCAGTGCGCACCTGTTCGACCAGGTGCTCACGCTCGTCTCCGACCGGTTCGTCGACAGCGTGGGGAGCGCCGAGCTGTACGAGAAGGCGGCGCGCGGGCTCGTGCGCGAGCTGCAGGACCCCTACGCCGCGCTGTACTCCCCCAAGCAGCTCAAGGAGTTCACGCTCGCCACCGG
>CAMLEQ010000276.1 GCA_946479015.1 uncultured Gemmatimonadota bacterium
CGCCGCCCGCCCGGCCTGTGGTGTCTCGCCCCGCCGCCCCGCCGCGGGGGGGGGGCGGGCGGGGCCGGGGGGGGGGGGGGGGGGGGGCGGGCGCCGGGGCTCATCGCCCCGAGCCGAGCGCCGGCGAGCGCACCGTAGCGCGCTCGTCGGCGCTCAGCGTCCGCGCCCGCGCGTCTTGCGGAGCCCCATCCCGAAGCGCCCACCCCCGCCGTAGCCCACCTCCAGGAACGGCACCACGCCGTTCCAGTTCGGCCCCTCCAGGCCGACGAAGAGCGAGACCACGCCGCTCCAGTTCCGGATGCGGTCGTAGCGCGCGCCGATCCCGCCGCCGGCATACGGCGCCCAGCGCGCGGTGAAATCGGGGTCGAGCAGGAAGCGTCCCACGAGCTCGGCGCGCGCGCTCAGGCCGGTCTCGCCGTGCCGCGTCGATCCTCCCAGCGCGCCCACCAGCGCCGTGCGCAGGTTGCGCCCCGCGGGCACGGAGAGCTCGGCCCCCGCCTGCACCGCCGTGATGCTCGACGCGAGCACGTCCACGCGCCCCGCCGATTGTACCCCCGTCTCGACCGACTGCGCGGCGGCGCTCGCGGCGCCGCCAAGCAGCAGAAGCGCCGCGAGCACGATCGCGTGCCTCACGAGCGCACCCGCGTCCGGTGGAGGGCGATGGTGTAGTCGGCGATCGCCCACGCCGAGGCGATCGCGATCGCGGGGAGCAGCATCGGGAAGAGCGACGGACGGAGCAGGAGGAGCAGGAGCGCGAGCAACTGCAGCGCCGTGACCACCTTCCCCGACCAGCGCGCCTTGAACTTTCCCGCATCGAGCCCCGGCGTGACGTACGCCACGAAGAAGCCGATGGCGATCGCGAAGTCGCGTGAGAGGACGATGAAGTAGTCGGTGGTGCCGATCGTGCCGTCGAAGAGGAAGGCGGAGATGGCCACGAGGACGAACGTCTTGTCGGCGACCGGGTCGAGGAGCGCCCCGAGCTGCGTGGTCTGCCCGCGGCGGGCGAGCCAGCCGTCGAGCAGGTCGGTGAGTGCCGCCGCGCTCAGCAGCGCGACGCGCGCCCCGGTCCCCTGCACGAGCACGAACGCCGCCGCCAACGGGAATCGGGCGAGCGACAGCAGGTTGGGAAGGGTGAGGAGGCGCGGGGTGGTGGGCACGGAGACAAGTTAGTCGCGAGGTGGTAGGGGAGAATAGGAGGTGGTGGCTGGACCACCGAAGGACGCGTGTCGCGTGTGGGGAACTGACGGGATGAGGAGGGAGGTACGGCGCGCGTAGGGCGGGATGTAGAGAAAGTCCATCCACAGCCGAGCCTACACGCGCTCTACCCCAGCCCCTCTCTCCGTCAGTTCCCTACACGCGACACGCGTCCTTCGGTGGTCTACCGACCATGTCCTAGTTCTTCCGGCGCCCTCGCCCCGTCCATAGCTTCCCCGCGACCCAATCGCGCCATGGAGGAAGCGAGTGTCCACGACCATCGAGCTGCTGCGCGGGTTGCAGATCTTTCAGGAGCTCACCGACGACGAGCTGGAGCGGGTGGCGGAGGCGTGCGTGGAACGGTCGTACGCGTCCGGCGACTACATCTTCCACGAGGGAGAGCCGGGGAACCGGCTGTTCGTGATCGTGGAGGGGGAGGTCCGCATCAGCCGCAGCATCCCCGGTGCCGGCGAGGAGGCGCTCGCGGTGCTCAAGCCGGGCGCCATGTTCGGCGAGATGTCGGTGTTCGACCGGAGCGAGCGCTCGACCGACGCCATCTCCAACGGCGGCACCCGCGTCGTCACCATCGCCCGCCCCGAGTTCGAGATGCTCCTCGACTTCCACCGCGACCTCGCGTACAAGGTGCTCTGGTCCGTGGTCCGGATGTTGAGTGGACGGCTGCGATCGACGAACGAGTCGCTGAGATCGGTGTTGGCAATGAGCATGTTCTAGGTCCTGGGACATAGTCGCTAGACCACCAAAGGACGCGTGTCGCGTGTGGGGAACTGACGGGTGGAGGAGGGAGGTAGAGCGAGAGTAGGTTCGTGTGTAGGTGGACTCTCTCTACATCCCGCCCTACACGCGCTCTACCTCCCTCCTCATTCCGTCAGTTCCCCACACGCCACACGCGTTCCATGGTGGTCTAGCGACTAGGTCCCAGGCCCCCCACCCCCTACCCCCCATGACCCGACCCCTATTTCTCATCGCTCTCACCGTCACCGCCGCCGCCTGCGCGCGAGGCGGGAGCGCGGGGGCCGCCGCTCCCGCGACGCTCGCGCCGGCGCCGAGCCCGGCGAGCGTGGACGCGCGCATCGGGCTCCAGCGCGATCCGGAGCTGGCGCGCCTCCTCGCCGACATCTCCCCGGCACGCATCGCGGCCACCGACTCCGCGCTCGTCTCCTTCGGGACGCGGCACGCGATGAGCGACACCGTCTCCGACACGCGCGGGGTCGGCGCGGCGCGGCGGTGGATCTTCACCACGCTCTCCAGCTACTCGCGCGACTGCGGCGGCTGCCTGCGCGTGGAATACGATCCCGCGATGGTCGTCGTGCAGCGCCACCCGCAGAAGCCGACGGTGCCGATCGTCAACGTGCTCGCCTGGCTCCCCGGCCGCGACACGAGCCGCGTGGTGGTGATCGGCGGGCACTACGACTCGTGCATCTGCAGCATCGATCCGTTCGATGTCACGAGCGACGCCCCCGGCGCCGATGATGACGGCTCCGGCTCCTCCGCGGTGATCGAGCTGGCGCGCGTCTTCTCGCGTCATTACCCCAAGGGGCTGGACGCGACGGTGATCTTCGCCCTCTACTCGGGCGAGGAGGAGGGGCTGCTCGGCTCCACTCACCTCGCCCAGCGGCTGCACGAGCAAGGCTATCGCGTGGCGGCGGGGATGACCGACGACATCGTGGGCAACGTGATCGCCGACGACGGCCGGGTGGACTCCACGAGCGTCCGCATCTATTCGGGAGATCCGGACAACGGCCCCGGGCGCGAGCTGGCGCGCTACGCGTGGGGCGCCGGGCTGGTGTACCAGCCGGCATTCGAGGTGCGCCCCACCTTCCGGCTCGACCGCATCCACCGCGGGGGCGATCACATCCCGTTCTGGCGCGCGGGGGACGCCGCGCTCCGCTTCAGCGAGCGGCTGGAGAACTACAAGCGCCAGCACCTCCCCACCGACACCATCGGGGCGGTGCGCTTCGGCTACGTGGCGCGCGTGGCGCGGCTGAACGCGGCGGTGGTGGGATCGCTCGCCGCGGCGCCGGCGGTGCCCGACAGCGTGACCGCGAGGCGGGATGCCGCGTCGGGAGGACAGCACTGGCTGCTCCGGTGGAAGCCATCGCCGGGCGCCACGGCGTACGAGGTCCTCGTGCGCCGCACCACCTCGCCGACATGGGAGCGCGTGATCCCGGTGGGATCGGACACCACCTATCTGCTGGCGGACCAGCTCGACGATCTCTGGGCGGGCGTGCGCGCGGTGGGAGCGGACGGCCATCGCTCGCTGGCGGCGGCGGTGCCGCCCCCGGCGTTCGTCACGCGATGACCGGAACGCTCGCCTTCACCCATCTCATCGCCGACCTGCTCGGCGTGGACGCGTCGCGACTGCGCGACACGTCCACGCTGAGCGGGCTGCTCATCGCGTCCGCGAGCGCGGCGGGCTTCTCCCCGGTGGGCGCGCCACTGGTGCGCACCCTCCCGAGCGATGACGTGGCCGGCGTGCTCCTCCTCGACGGCTGCCACATCGCCATCCACGCCTTCCCCGCGCGGCAGCTCCTGCTGCTCGACGTCCTCGCGCTCGCGAGCACCGATCCGCGCAAGGCGCTGGACGTCTTCGCGCGGCGCCTCGCGCCGCGCGAGATCCGCAGCGAGACGCGCAGGCGGGGATGAGCGGACTCATCGCCGCGCGGCACCTCGCCACGGCGCACCTGACGCTGACGGTGCTGGTGCTGCTGTGGGACCTGTACATCGCCGGGCGCACCGCGAAGCTCCGCGCCACGCCGCGCGTGATGGCGTTCCTGAGCGCGCTGCCGGGACTGCTGCTCGTGCCGGCGCTCGTGGTGTTCCTGGTGTCGAACTCGATGCTCTCCGGCCGCGCGCTCTTCTCCATCGCGTGGGTGTGGCCGGTGACGGTGGCGCTGGTGGCGGCGCAGGCGGTGTACGCGCTCGCGCGCGGACTGGCGGCGGCCCCGATCGGACTCTCGATCGCCGCGTACGATCTGCTGCTCGCGCTGATCTACGGCGCGCGCTACGCGATGTTCCTGGGGCAGCCGGTGTCCGCGGGGCTCATGGGTCTCGTCGCCGCGCAGCGCGGGGCGCTGGCGTTCAGCGCGCAGCCGCTGGCGCTCACCATGCCCTGGTTCCTGTACGTGCCCATCGTCGCCCCCGCCACGCCGGGACGCCCCGGGATGGGAACGCTCCTCCGGACCGCGGTCGCGGCCCTCGCGGCGGCCTGGGGCACGCTCATGGCGATCGACATTCCGGCCTCGACGCGCGCGGTGCTCAGCTACGAGCGCTACGCGGGGGAGCGGCTGCAGGAGCGCCCGGACAGCGACTTCGCGATCGGGGTGAAGATCTTCCCCACACTGCACCAGGGGCCGCCCCCGCTCTCGATCCAGAGCGATCTCGCGCTCGCCGACACGGTGGACGCGGAGGCGCTGGCGATCTACGTGACCCCCGAGGGCGCGGGGGCGGCGACGCTCGACTCGATCGCGCACACGCTCGAGGATGCGCGCGGGGACCGTCAGCTCCTGGTGGTGCTCGACCTGTCGCGCGAGCACGCCGTCCCCGCGGCCGCGCGCTCGCGCTACTTCGCGGCGCGCGTCGCCGACGTGGGGCGGATCGCGCGCCGGCTGCGCCCCACGTACGTGGTGCCGGTGCTCGACCCGCGCGGCGCGGCCGAGCGCGCGCTGGGGCGCGTGGACGCGGCGGCGTGGATCGCCTATCTCGACCAGGCCGCCGCCCAGGTGCACCGCGCCGCGCCGGGCGTGGGGGTGATGGTGCACGTGGGAGGGTTCGGCGCGCGCGACAGCACGCTCTACGCGTGGGCCGCATCGCCATCGGCGCCGGTCGACGCGATGGCGCTGAGCCTCCTCCCGTGGCTCGGCGGCGCCGATGCGCTCGACGCCCGCATGCGCGCCGCGGACGTCTGGCTCCGCACCGCGCGCTCGCGGAAGCCGCACTGGGTGCTCGAGGCGGGCGGCTTCCCGCTCGCGCACGGCGAGCGCAGCCAGGCGCGCGCGATCTGGGCGGCGCTCGCCTGGGCCACCAGCCGCTCGACGGTGAAGGGGCTGATCGTGTACGAGGCCGGCGACTACGAGGCACCGGTCGGCCTCCGCGCCCCAGGCGGTCGGCTGCGGCCGGCGGCGTTGGTGGTGCGGGGAGCGATCCAAGCACTAGGAGAGTAGGGGCTGGTGGGTGGACCACCATGAAACGCGTGTGGCGTGTAGACGGCGGTGGTAGGCGAGAGGAGATAGGTAGAGCGCGCGTAGGGCGGGATGTAGGCGGACTCTCTCTACACCCGAACCTACACGCGCCGTACCTCCCTCCTCATCCCGTCAGTCTCCCACACGCCAC
>CAMLEQ010000277.1 GCA_946479015.1 uncultured Gemmatimonadota bacterium
CCGAGTACTGCGTCACGCACCACGCGGCCTCGAGCACCGTGTCGGCGCGCCAGGCACTGTCGAGCACGAGGCGCGCGGGCCACCACACGACGCCGATCCGGATGGGCGCGGGGCCGCGCGGCGCCTGCGCCGGGAGCCCGCGGCAGTCCGCGCACATGAGGATGCCGAGCAGCACGAGGCCGAAGGGGATGCCGGCGACGCGGCGGAGGAGTGGGCGCATCAGAGGGCCCCCACGGCGCGCCACACCGCTTCGCGGCCCGCGAGGCCGCCGCCCGCGCGCGCGTAGATCGTTGGCGCCTCGTGCGGCGAGGCATCGCAGCGGCCCCACTGCACGTGCGGGAGATCGGCGTGGTGCCAGTCGCCGCCCCACGAGCAGCCATGCGCCTTCATCGCGTTCCCGACCGCGTGGAACCACGCCTGGCTCACGCGCTCGCGGACGTCAGGGTCGGGCCACGCCGCGCGCGCGGCGTGGCCCTCGAACCACTCATAGGCGTCGCTGATGAGGTCCACGGCGAGCCCGTAGAAGTGCCAGCTCCCCTCGGCGGTGCGCGCGTGGGTCGTGCCCTGCTGGAAGTAGATGCGCTGGAGCGCGTCCGTGCGGAGCGTCTCGTGCACTACGGGATCGAGCGCGATGACCCCGCTCGGGCGATGCGGGAGGATGACGGTGTCGGTGAGCCCCTGACACTCGGCGAGTCCCGCCTCGACGGCGCGGCGGAACGCTGGCGCGAGATGGTCCATCGAGGCATCGCGGAGGTCTGCGATGCGCGCCCAGATGTCGGGGGCGCCGTTCAGGGCTGGCTTGGCGGCGGCGGTCACTGGCACCCCGCCGGCTTCTGGTCGCAGTACATCGCCCGGGTGCGGGCGTTGATCTGGAGGAGCAGCTCGTGGTCGCTCGAGCGATTGATCGAGTCTGCCACGAAGCGAATGGTGTCGAGCTTCTGGGCGGCGAGCTGCTGGACGTCGGAGCGGAGCGCCTGCCACGCGATGCCCACGGCGATGAGCACGCTCCCGATCTTCGCGAGGTCCATCCACGTGGCCTTGCTCGATGGCGTCATCGCCAGCTCCCGTCGTGGGGGCAAACGAAAAGCGCGGCTGTGATCCCGGGTGGGATCGACAGCCGCGCCGTGGCACGGGTGGTACACGTTCGGCGCGCGCCGGGCGCGCCTATGGTGGAACGACTCTTTACACTACTATGTTCCCGCCTGACGCGCCAGAGGGCGGCCGCGCTCTGGCCCCGGACGGCCTGATGCGCCATGTTAGGCGCGCTTCGCCCGAGAGGAGTGATCCGTGTCCGAGGGCACGCGTACGGCCGACGGGGGCGTCTCGCTCCGCCCTGGCCCGACGCGCCCGCGCGCTGCCACCACCGGCGCGCCGGCGTCTGGTCCAGCGCCGCGCGCGCACCTGCCGGCGCTCGACGGGCTCCGGGGCGTGGCGATCCTGCTCGTGTTTATCCGCCACGCCGTGACGATGGCGCCGCACTGGGTGATCGAGCTCCCGCTCGTCCTCGCGGCAGCGTGCGGCTGGGTGGGCGTGGAGCTCTTCTTCGTCCTCTCCGGCTTCCTCATCACCGGCATCCTGATCGACACCCGCGGGGCGCCGGGGTATGCCCGGACGTTCTACGCGCGGCGCGCGCTCCGCATCGTGCCGCTCTACCTGGCGGCCCTCGGCGCGCTCACGCTCGCCCTCCCGCTCATCGCCCGGGGAGACCCCGCCGGCGCGCGCACCTTCGCCGCCGAACGGTGGTGGTACTGGACGTACAGCCTGAACGTCCTGCTGGCGCGTGCTGGCGACTGGGGGGTGGCGCCGCTCAACACGAGCCACCTATGGAGCCTCGCGGTCGAGGAGCAGTTCTATCTCCTCTGGCCCCTCCTCGTGGCGTGCTGCCCCCGGCGGCGGCTCGGGGTGACGTGCCTCGCGCTGGCGGCGGCGAGCGCTGGGCTCCGGCTCCTCCTCGTGGCGCGCGGCGTCTCGCCGATCGCGCTCTACGCGCTCACCCCCACACACCTGGACGGGCTTGCCCTGGGAGGAGCGCTCGCCGTGGCGTGGCGCGAACCAGCGGCGTGGCGCAGGCTTGGGGCACGGTGTCGCGCGCTCGCGAGTGTCCCGGGCCCGCGTTGGGGAACCTACGCGGTCGTGGGGATTATCGGCATGCTGTGGCTCGATCGGAGCGGCGCCGGATGGTCGGCGCCGATGCAGGCGGTAGGCTACCACGCGATCGCGCTCGCTGCCGCGGCGGTTGTGGGCGCCGCACTCGAGGTGCAGGCGGGTACGGCGCTCGCCAGATGTCTCACTTCGCGCGCCATGCGCACGCTCGGACACTACAGCTACGGCCTCTACGTGTGGCACTATCCCGTCCTCTACGCGCTCGCGCGGATCGGGCTCGACCCGCGCCGGATGCCGGCCATCGCCGGCTCGCAGCTTCCCGCGCAGCTCCTCGTGCTCGGCGTCGCGGGCGTGGCGTCCCTCGCGGTGGCGTGGGGGAGCTATCACGCATTGGAGGCGCCATTCCTCCGGCTCAAGCAGTACGTGCCACTCCCGCAGCGCCCCGAGCGCATCGCGTGACGCGCCGGCCGCGCACCACTCAATTCGTACCGCGCGGCCACACCTGACCCGAGAGGGGCCGCGCCGCCGCATTGTTGCCGGTACCCGTGTCGATCGAGCCGAGGTCGCCCGTCACCGTCCGCCCCTTCAGCAGGGGGAGCGGGAATGGGCGGGGGAGCGGTACCGTCATGTTCGGTCCATCGCCGAGATTGCCCGTCGCCGAGTTGGCCATGACTCACTCCCAAATGATGCACAACGCGAGGTTCCCGTAGTTGCTGTCCCGGGTCGCGGTGTTGAGACGTCGGTACGAGCGCGCGGTCGCGTACATCGTCACGCTGGGCACGCCGCCCTCGGGAATGTCTGCGTTCCCCACGAAGAGCAGGTTCACGCCGCTGTTGTAGCTCTGGTAGTCGTACATGATCGGCGCGGAGAACACCACGTTCCCCGCGTACACGTTGCTTGTGCCATTGTCCGAGGCCAGCACGAACCCGCTCCGCGCCGCCTTGGGTGCCGAGGCGCCGCCGACGAGCGTCGCCGGGACGAACATCTGGAAGCGTGCGAAGTTGCCCTGCAGCCAGCTCACTAGGAGCCCGGTGTTGGTTGGCGCGCCGGTGTTGTCGACCGTGCGCTCCACGGAGAAGAGCGCCGTGGGCGAGGACCCATTGGGGTTCCCCTCCCAGCACTGCAACACGAGGCCCCCGTCGCGGCCGCACGCCAGCATGGGGTACGCCGTCGTCGCGTTCTGGTCGATGTCGATGCCGGCGGTCGCGCCCTGCGAGAGTCGCACGCCCGTGAGGTTCCCGGCGCCATCGGTCGCGAACCCCACATCCAAGCGGAGGTTCGGACGCTGCTGCGCGGTCGCCGACCCGAAGCCGATCCGCACGTAGAGAGTGCCGATCGCATCGGTCCGCGAGAACATCGCATAGTCGCGGTTCTGCTGATTCGCCGCCGGCTTGGTCACGGTCGCGGTGTTCACCTGGCCCGTGTCCGCCGTCTGCGCCCAGCCCGCGCCGGTCACCGCCGCGATCACGGCGGCGACCCAGGCGCGGTAGTTCGCATCGGTCGTGTTGTCGGCGAGGACGCTCGAGGAGGTCGCGGTGGCCATGCTCAGCTCTCCAGCGGCACGATCGTGCCGGTGATCGTGACGGCGCCCGTCGCGCCGTCGTTCGTGATGGTGTAGTAGACATCGGTGGTGGCCGTCCCGTCCCCGTTGTAGAGGTGCACCGTGGGGCCGACCGTGAGGGTGAGCGTACCGGGGATGAAGATGAACTCGGCGAGTACGCCATGACCGGCTGTGGGGTCCGCGTTCCGTGCGCGCGTGGCGTCCGCCGCGCGCGCCGCCACCGTCGCATAGAACCGGAGCCAGCACGCGCGATCGGCGGTGATGGCACCGATCAAGGCCGCGAGCTTGGCGAGCGTGACGCTCCCGTCCTCGGCGCTCCCCGAGGGGATGCTCGCGGTCGTGAGGGTGAACGCCTCGCGCGCGCCGCCGCCACCGCCGCCGGCCGAGCCCCAGGCCACGGTGGTGTCGGCCTGCACCACGGGGACCTGGCCCGGCGTCGCCGCCGCGCCGTCGAGCTTCGACACCGGGAGCTGCGGCACGTCGCCTACCTGCACGGTGTCGTAGAACGGCGCCGTCGCGTTGGTGCCGTCCCCCTGCGACACGAGGAGCTTCCGCGTCGTGCTCGTGTTGCCCGCGATGCGCGTCCACGAGGAGCCGATGAACCCGAGCAGATCCCCGGATGCCTGACCCAGCACCTTGACCAGCGCCTTCGCGAGATTCGCGACGGAGAGATCCCACCCGATGGTCGACGAGTCGGTGACGACGCGCGCGTTGGGGTACGCGGGATCCCCCGCGCCCACGAGCACGTCCGCGCCGCTCCCATCGGTCACCACGCTGGTCGCCGTCCACGGATCGACGGAGAGCGCATCGGTCGCCGCGGAGTCCGTGTAGCCCGCGCGCTTCGCGTACGCGCGGAGATACCGCAGCTTCCCGTCGTTCGGCGCCACGCCGGTCCACCGCACGCGCGCCGACTGCTCGGCGGGGATGGGGTCCTGCGCCACGTACGTCCCGGGCGTGCCGCTCCCGACCGCCGTCTCCACGGCCACCTCGACCACGATCGACTCGGGCACCTGGGCCGCGTACACCTCGAGCCCGTAGTGCCCGGCGCCGTCCGAGAACACGCGCGGCGAGGTGGGCGGCTGGAGCGTCGGCACCGTGGCGTCGGCGGTGAACGAGATCGTGTCCGCGCCGCCCGTCGCGGTGGGGCTCTCCTCGAGGTAAACGGTCACGGTATACACGACGCCCGCCTCGAGCTCCTCGACCGTGTACCCCACGGAGCCCGCGGGGAGGAGCACGCCCACGGGATAGTCCGCGTCCGTCGACTTCTTCACCCGCACGCGCACCGGCACCGTGGTATCCGGGACCGCCCACGTGAGGCGCTCGGTCGCGCCGTCGATCGGCGTGGCGGTGAGCCCCGTGATGGTCCCGAGGCTCCCGAGCGTGACACTCGCCCACGCCGACCAATCGCCCGGGGTCTGGTCCGGCACCTCGGCGCGCATGCGGACCCACACCTTGGTCCCACGCCCCACGGGCGGCGTGTCGATCGCATCCAGGTTGTTGGGCGGTGCGAGCAGGTAGACGAGGAGCGTCCCACCGTTAGCCGGCGCGCTCGCCCCCGCGCCCCACTCGACGCGCACCTTGGCGCCCGCCGCGGAGAGCGCGGCGGCATTCGTGAGCGCCGCGTGCGCGACGTGGTTGGGGTCCGTGGCGCTCGCCGCGAGCGTGAACGCCGGCACGAGCGACGTGGGCGTCGTACCGCCCGCGTCCCAGATGACGAAATCGGGGCCGGAGGGCGTGGGCGTGCGCTGGATGATCTGCACCATCCGGGCGCCCCCGCGGCGATTCCCGACGGGCCGGTGCGGGAGGTCGATCGGCTGGAGGTCGCCCACCTGGGCGCCCGTGTCCTCGTCGCGGAGGAGG
>CAMLEQ010000278.1 GCA_946479015.1 uncultured Gemmatimonadota bacterium
GGTTCGGGCACCGCTTCACCCACTCGATCGCCTCGTCCATCGACTTCACCTGCCAGAGCCAGAAGCCGGCGATCAGCTCCTTCGTCTCGGCGAACGGGCCGTCGGTCACCGTGCGCTTCGGGCCGTCGAACTTCACGCGCGCGCCGCGCGAGCTGGGGTGCAGCCCCTCGCCGGCGAGCATCACGCCGGCCTTCACGAGCTCCTCGTTGAACTTCCCCATCTGGGTGAGCAGCTCCTGGCTCGGCATCACCCCCGCCTCCGACTCCTTGGTCGCCTTCACGATCACCATGACGCGCATTGTCGTGTCTCCTTCAGTGTTGTTGAGGTTCCGGGCCGCGCCGCCGGCCGGTGTCGCGCGGCCGGTTCGCGCCTTCACATTGACGTCGAACGAGACTTCAGGAAATCGACACGCCCCGCATCACCAGCGGGCGCGCCCCCCCGCCGGCGGGCCCGAGCGCCCCGTGGGGGTGGCTCGCATGGCGAGCACGGCCGTGTACGCGCCGCGGTACGACCAGCCGAGATAGACCACCAGCGCCGCCGTGAGCGCGGCGAGTGGGTACCCGGTCGGGAAGACGAACAGGTGGACGCAGATGATGTTCACGACCACCGGCGCGATGATCACGAGGGCCAGCGGCACGAAGCGGTTCGAGAGGAAGAGCACCCCCACGAGCACCTCCGTCCCGGAGAGGAGGGGGAGCATGTACCCCGACCTCGCGAGGCCGCCGAAGAAGGCGGTGGCGGCCTCCGGCATCGTGGCGGGCTGCGGGAGGAAGTAGAAGAAGCCGTTGAGCCCCATCACGGTGAAGATCAGCCCGACGAGCACGCGGGCGATGGCCGGAAGCCAGCGGGCGATCCCCCCCGCCTCGATCTGTTCGGCCTGGTCGGTGTCGAGCATCATCTCGGTGTGCATGTGGTTCCCTCGTTCGTGTGGGTCGGTACGTGCCGGCGGAAAGGTCGCCCTCACCCGCCTCCACCATCACGTCGAACGGGGGGACGCGGAATCGACACGCGCTTCGTACCGAGCGCCGCGCGTCGCCCCTTCCTCGGTCAGGCGCTTCAGCTCCGCGAGGCCCTTCTCGAACTGCGTGCCCACCAACCGGTCCCTGAACAGGGAGAACGCCTTGCCGACGAAGTTCTGGTCTCCGCTCATCGCCCACGTGACGGACACTCCTCCCGTGACGGGCTTCAGCGTGAACTCCACACGGTTGGTGGCCGCCATCGGCTTGATGAACCGGGCCTCGAACACCACACGCCGGTCCGGCTCCAGCTCCGTCAGCGTCATCCGCCCCTCGCCCACCTTGCTGTTCCCCGCGTAGTGGTAGGCGGCGCCGACTCCAGAGGGCGCCCCCTCGTAGCTCCTCCTCAGGCTCGGGTCGGCCTTCTCGAACGGGTTCCACGCGCTCCAGCGGTGGAAGTCCTCGATCTGCGCGAAGACCACGGTCGCCGGTGCGGCGATGGTCACGCTCCGCTGAACGCGGAAGGTGGACGGCCTGGTGGCGATGACGATGACGAGCAGGACGACGGCGACGAGAACACCCAACGCGATCTTCGCGAGCATGGAGACTCCGGATGAGAAAGGGGGGCGGCGACGCCGCGCCGCGGGTGGGTCAGCCGATGCGCTGGTCGGGGACGATGCCCCGATGGCGCGCACCGCAGGGGTGGTCGGTGGACCACTCGTTCACTGTCTCCTCCGTGAGTCCGAGTGGTCGTCCTGCTCCGCGAGGAAGCGTTCCAGCCGATCGAGGCGGCGCTCCCAGATCGTCCGCTGCTTCGCGATCCAGTCCTCCACCCGCCGCAGCGCCGGGCCTTCGATGCGGCAGGTGCGTACCCGGCCGCGCTTCTCCGAGCGCACTACCCCGCTCGCCTCCAGCACCCGGAGGTGCTGCATGACGGCGGGGAGGGAGATGGCGAGCGGCGCGGCGAGCTCCTTCACCGACGCCGGCCCGCGGCTCAACCGCTCCACCATCGCGCGCCGGGTCGGGTCCGCGAGCGCCTGGAAGAGCAGGTCGAGGGAGGGCGAGGGAGCTGTGTGGGGTGAATGGTTAAGCATTGACTTAAGTATTGATGCGCGTCCGATCGACGTCAAGGACGCGGGCCGTTCAGCGGCCCACCCTCAGTCGTCCGGCATCGAGTCCCGAGTCCCGATTCCCGCGTTCCGCGCCCTCGCGTAGCACTCGATCCACGGCGCCACCCCACGCACCACCGGCGGCAACGCGGCGACGCGGATCGCTCCCTTGAGCAGCCGCTCCTCCACCGCCGCCCACGCGCGCGTGTACTCGTCGGCCACGGGGACGAGCGGGTCCCCGTACAGCCGGACGAGCGTGAACCCCGCGCCCTCGAGCAGCGTGCGCAGCGCGCGCGGGGTGAACCCCACGCGATACGGGAAGGTGAGCAGGTTGTTCTGCGCGAGGATCGCGCGCGCGAGCGGGGCCGCCGGGCCGCGCAGCAGCGGCCGGAGCGCGGCGTAGCACGCGCCGTTGGGGACGCGCACGGCGAGCGTTCCACCGTCGCGCAGGAGCGCGCGTGCCTGACGAGCGGCACGCGCGGGATCGGGGAGCTGGTCGAAGCAGTTCCAGAAGGCGATGGCGTCCCACCGCCGCCCCCCCGGCACCGACGACAGATCGCCGTCGGTCACCGCGAAGCCGCGCGCGCGGGCGAAGGCGTTCACGCACGGGTTCACGTCCACCCCCTCGAAGCGCCACCCCGCCTCGCGCGCGGCGGCGAGGAAAGCACCCACGTAGCTCCCCACCTCGAGCCCCTCCCCCGTGCGACCGAGCACGCGGGCGAGGCGGCGCGCCTGCAGCCGGTACGCGGCGCGCTGCGTCTCGTGCAGCGACGCCATCACCTCCGGCTCCGGCGCGTCGTGCTCGTACAGCTCGCGCAGCTCCCCGTCGGGCTCGCGCGGCTCGCGGTACACGAGCCCGCACCCGCGGCACCGCACGACGCCGAGCGGCGGGTGCTGCGAGAAGTACACGCGGTCCGCGAGCCGCTCCGGGGGCGTCGCCGGGAGGAGCCGCCGGATGTGGAAGGCCCAGAGCATCTCCACCTCGCGCGCGATGTCCTCGGCGGCGGCGAGGGGAAGTGGATCGGCGCGGGCGCACACGGGGCAGGGAGGCATGGGGGGTAGGACCTTGGTGGCTGGACCACCGAACAACGCGTGTCGCGTGTGGGGAACTGACGGGATGAGGGCGTAGGTAGAGCGCGTGTAGGCTCGGCGGTAGGGGGACTCTCTCTACATCCCGCCCTACACGCGCTCTACCCATCTCCTCTCGCCTACCACCGCCTTCTACACGCCACACGCGTTCCACGGTGGTCCAGCCACCAGGTCCTAGGGCCCCCGACCCCCGACCCCTGGCCCCAGGGGTTAGCTTCCCCCCCATGAGACGCAGCATCTTCGTCGTGGCGGAGCTGCAGGGGGCGGTGCGGGAGAAGGTGCTCGCCGTGCAGCGGTGGGCGGACCCGAAGCTCGCGAACGGGTCGGCGCCGCACATCACGCTCGTGGGATCGTCCGGCGTCGGGCCGATCGCCGCGGGGACGCCGGTGGAGCGCATCCGGGAGCTGGTGGAGCCGGTCACGGCCACCACCGAGCCGATCACCGTCCACTTCGGCGCGCCCGTGCGCTTCATGCAGACGAGCATCATCGTGCTCCCGCTCGATCCGCACGGGCCGCTGCGCACGCTGCACGAGCGCATCGCCACGAGCGGGCTGCGCTTCCCGCAGGCGCGCTTCCTCTTCTCGCCGCACAGCACCCTCAGCTTCTACCAGACGATGACGCCGGAGCTGGAGCGGAGGCTCATGCGCGTACGCATCTCCGACCCGGTGCGGATCGAGCGGATCCAGTTCTATCTCACCCTGGATCCGCAGCCGGGGAAGAAGGTCCTGGAGCTCGAGCTCGGCACCGCGCTCTGATCGCGCCTCACCCCTTGTCGCTCCACCGCATCACCACCTTCCCCACGATCAGGCGCTCGTCGCGGGGGATGATGATCGGCGGGAAGTCGGGGTTGAGCGAGAGCAGCTCGATGGTGGTGCGGCGGAGCCGGCCGACGCGCTTCACGACGTATCCCTCTCCCGGGCGCCGCGCCACGATCACGGTGTCGCGCGCGAGCGGGGTGCCGAGCTGCACGAGGACGACGTCCCCCGAGTGCATGAGGGGGGCCATGCTCTCCCCCGACACGCGCAGCGCCACGTAGCGCGCGCGGGGGAGGTCGGAGGGGAGCTCCACCCAGCTCTCGCACTCGGCATCCCACAGCTCGCGCCCCGCGCCAGCGGCGGCCGCGAGGTCGAGCATCGGCGCGCACCCGTGCTCCGCGGCGCGCTCCACCGCCACCGAGAGCGCGGACGCCGACGCCGGGCGCTCGTCGGGGAGTCGCTCGACGGCGCGCAGGGGCATCCGCTCGGCCATCGCGCACGCGCGCACCCGCTTCGCGACGGCGCGCACGCGCGCCTCGCCCCACGACGCCGGCTCGTCGTACGACTCGTCCGCCGCGCCGCCGGCGCCGTCATCGAACGCGCGGTCGCGCGCGATCGGCGGTTCCGACGCGAGCTCGCTCACGCGCGCGGCGAGCGCGATGAGGGCGTCGTCGATCCGCTCGTCAGGCGCGAGCGGCGCGCGGGCCCGTCCGCCGTCGAAGCCATCATCGCGCGCCGCGGGGCGGCGCCGGTCGTCACGGTGCACCATGGTCACTCTCCTCGCCCGATGCGCCCGAAAAAGCGGTCCAGCTCCGCGCGCTCGTCGGGGGCGCAGTCCGACGCGTGCCGTTCGGCGGCCGCGCGGAGCCGCGCCCGCAGGCGCGAGATCCGCTTGGAGGCCGCCGCCTGAGCGATCCCCAGCCACCCCGCGATCTCGCGGTGCGTGATCCCGTGGGCCAGCCACCCCACCACGCGGCGCTCATCCTCCTCCAGCTCGGCGTCGAGCGCGGCGGCCAGGCGCGCGAGCGCGGGGGAGAGCGACGGCGGCTCCCAGGCGGCGCCGCGGCTCGCGCGCACGCTGCCCGCGGAGCAGAGCGGGAGCACCGCGCGCTCGTGATGCGTGTCCATCTCCACGAGCGCCCGCTCGCTCCACCGGCGCCGCCGCGCGGCATCGCGCCGCGCGTTCGCCGCCCGGTGCCGGAGCGACGTCACGAGGTACCCCTCCAGCGACCGGGGCGCCTTCGCCTCCGGCGCCACGAGCCGCGCGGCGACGTCGCACAGCACGTCCGTCGCGAGCGCGTCGCGCTCCCACACGTCCACCCCCGCCGCGCGCGCGGCGCGCAGCAGCACGGGATGGAAGCGCGCCACGAACTCGGCGTACGCCCGCTCGTCGTCGCGCCGCATCGCGAGCAGCAACTCGCGCTCCGCCATCTCCCGATACCGCCGACCACCACTCGCCACGCTCCCTCTCCAGGCTCCGATCAATCAGGGGACACCAGTATGGGACCGAACGGAGACCGAAACAAGGGGCCGGAGGTGGGGGGGGGGGGGGGGGGGGGGGGGGGGGGGGGGGGGGGGGGGGGGGGG
>CAMLEQ010000279.1 GCA_946479015.1 uncultured Gemmatimonadota bacterium
CCAGTCGATCACGCGCTGGTCGAAGTCGTCGCCGCCCAGGTGCGTGTCGCCGTTCGTGGACTTCACCTCGAACTGGCGCGAGCCTTCCACGTCGTACAGCTCGAGCACCGAGATGTCGTAGGTGCCGCCACCGAGGTCGAAGACGGCCACCTTCTCATCTTTCTTCTTGTCCAGCCCGTAGGCGAGCGCGGCGGCGGTGGGCTCGTTGATGATGCGGAGCACGTCGAGCCCGGCGATGCGGCCGGCGTCCTTCGTCGCCTGGCGCTGCGAGTCGTTGAAGTAGGCGGGGACGGTGACGACCGCCTTCTCGACCTTGTGCCCGAGGTAGTCCTCCGCGGTCTGCTTCATCTTCTGGAGGATCATCGCCGAGATCTCGGGGGGCGTGTAGCGCTTCCCCTGGATCTCCACCACGGCCAGGTCGTTCTGTCCCGCCACCACCTTGTACGGAACGCGTTTGATCTCCTCCGTCACCTCGGACATCTTGCGCCCCATGAAGCGCTTGATGGAGAAGACCGTGTTCTGCGGGTTCGTGACCGCCTGACGCTTCGCGACCTGACCCACCAGCCGCTCGCCGTCCTTGGTGAATCCGACGACGGAGGGGGTGACGCGTCCTCCTTCCGCGTTCGGAATGACGACCGGATCGCCCCCCTCCATGACGGCGACGACCGAGTTCGTCGTTCCCAGATCGATACCGATGACTTTTTCGGCCATAGCTCCCTCGTGCGAATGTTGGATCGGCGGGCCACCGCCCGTCCGCTTCTGCGCAACCCCGCCGAGCCGCCATGCCGGCGGCCTTCGCTTGATAATTGCGCGTCGACGCGCGTAGGTTCTCGCAAGCTCGGGGCCGCGCATTTGCGCCACATTGGCAGGGGAAAGGAGGGGGCATGCGTAGGAGTGGCATGGGACGGCGGACTGCGGTGCGCTCGTGGCGTGGCCCACGCGGCGCGCTCGGGGCGGCGGCACCGGATCCGGGCGCTGGCGCATGATCCCGCTGAGCGACGACCTCCCGACACTCCGGACGCCGTGGATGACCTGGCTCATCCTCGGCCTCATGTTCGCCGTGTGGCTGCTCGTGGAGCGCGCGGGGTTCAACCCGCTCGCGCTGGCGACCACGGTGTGCGACTACGGCCTCGTCCCGGGGGAGCTGACGCACCGTGCGCCGCTCGGGCAGGCGGTGCCGATCGGCCAGGGGGTGGCGTGCGTGGTGGACAACTACGCCATCAACTATCTCACCCCCATCACCTCGCTGTTCATCCACGGGAGCTGGGGGCACATCCTCGGGAACGCGCTCTTCTTCTGGGTGTTCGGGAACAACGTCGAGGACAGCATGGGGCACGGGCGCTTCGCCGTGTTCTATCTCCTCTGCGGGCTCGCGGCGGCCGCGGCGCAGATCGCGGTGAACCCCGCCTCCCCGGTGCCCACCGTCGGCGCCTCCGGCGCGATCTCGGGAGTGATGGGCGCGTACCTGGTGCTCTATCCCCGGGCGCGCGTGAACATGCTCTTCATCTTCGTGATCTTCTTCAAGGTGATCCCGGTGCCGGCGTGGCTCGTGCTCCTCTGGTGGTTCGCGCTGCAGGTGCTCACGGGGCTCCCCGAGCTCATGCAAGTGAATCCCGAGATCTCCGGCGGCGTGGCGGTGTGGGCGCACGTGGGCGGCTTCCTCGCCGGCGTGCTGCTCATCAGGCTCTTCGCCGACCCGCGCATGGTCCAGGCGCACCGCGCGGTGCACGGCCCCCGCTACGGACACGCGCCGTGGCGGTGATCGAAGCGAGAACGGCAGTTCCCCGGCGTGGGCGGGGCAAGTAAGTTCAGCGCGTGCTCGTGGATCCGGCACGGATGGCTCGGCCAGCGCGCGGATCCCCCGCCGGGAGCTGCAACGAGGAAGGAATGGACGTGAACGGCACGGATGTGAACGGAGGGGACGCGGAGAATCTCGCGAGGCCCGTCGTCGGCGCCGCATGGGTGCCGGAGGGAGCCCGCATCACGGATCTCATCGACCACACGCTGCTCAAGGCCGAGGCCACGCGCGGCGACATCGAGCGCCTCTGCGCCGAGGCGATGGAGCACCGGTTCGCCGCCGTGTGCGTGAATCCGGCGTGGGTGGCGACGTGCCGGGAGCTCCTCGCCGGCTCGGCGGTGAAGGTGGCCACGGTGGTCGGCTTCCCGCTCGGCGCCAACGATCCGGAGACGAAGGCGTTCGAGGCGGCGCTGGCCGTCCGACAGGGCGCCGAGGAGCTCGACATGGTGGCGGCGGTGGGGCACATCAAGGGCGGCGAGTGGGAGCACGTGGCGCGCGACATCGAGGGGGTGGTGCGCGCGGGCTCCGGCCGGCTGGTGAAGGTGATCATCGAGTCGGCGCTCCTCACGCCTCCGGAGATCGTGAAAGTGAGTGTCATCGCCAGGGAGGCGGGAGCCGGGTACGTGAAGACGAGCACCGGCTTCCATGCGGCGGGGGGCGCGACGGTGGAGGCGGTGGCGCTCATGCATCTCACCGTCGGCGATGCGATGGGGGTGAAAGCCTCCGGCGGGGTGCGCGACTGCGCATCGGCGCTCCGCATGGTCGCCGCCGGCGCCACGCGCATCGGCACGTCGAGCGGCGTGCGCATCGCGCGGTGTCTGGGGGCGGAGACGGTGCCGCTGCGCGAGCTCCTCGCGCACCCCCACGCGCACGCGTCGCGGTGCGACACCAACCCGGCCTCCTCTCCCGCGGCACCCGCCGCCGGGCAGCCATACTGACTTCACAGAGAGACAGTCCCGTGCGCCTCATTCCGCGCGACGAAGCCTTCTTCGACATGTTCGAGCAGCTCGCCAGCCGCCTCACCGCGTCGGCGAAGCTCCTGACGCAGCTCTTCGCGGAGCCGGCGCGGCTGGAGCAGTTCACCGCCGCGATCAAGAACGTGGAGCACGAGGCGGACACGATCACGCACGACATCATCTCGCGCATCGACAAGAGCTTCGTGACGCCGATCGACCGCGAGGACATCCACCTGCTGGCCTCGCGGCTCGACAACGTGGTGGACCTGGTGGACGGCACGGCGCGGCGCGCCGCCATGTTCCACATCACCGAGGTGCACCCCAAGGCGAAGCAGCTCTGCGGCGTGCTCGTGCAGGCCTGCGACGCGATCGAGGCGGCGGTGCTGCGGATGAAGGACTCGAAGTACGTGGTGGAGGCGGGGCGTCAGGTGAAGATGCGGGAGGAGGAAGGGGACGCGCTGTACCACGAGGCGGTGGGGGCGCTCTTCCGCGGCACCCCCGACCCGCTCGAGGTCATCAAGTGGAAGGAGCTGTACGACACGCTGGAGCGGGCGCTGGACCAGTGCGAGGACGTGTCCAACGTCCTCGAGAGCATCGCCCTCAAGCACGCCTGACCGGTGGTCACGTACATCCTCGCGATCATCGCCATCGCGTTCATCTTCGACTTCAGCAACGGCTTTCACGATTCGGCGAACTCCATCGCCACGGTGGTGGGAACGCGGGTGCTCAAGCCGCTTCCCGCCGTGCTCTGGGCGGCCGCGTTCAACTTCGCGGCCGCGTTCACGGTGGGCACCGCGGTGGCCAGGACGATGGGGAAGGGGATGGTGAACATCTCCATCGTGGATCCCAACGTGATCCTCGGCGCGCTCCTCGGCGCGATCGCCTGGAACGTGATCACGTGGTGGTGGGGGCTTCCGTCGAGCTCCTCGCACGCGCTGATCGGCGGATACGGCGGCGCGGCGGTGGCCAAGGCGGGATTCGGCGCGATCATTCCCGCCGGCTGGACGAAGACGCTGCTGTTCATCGTCCTCTCGCCGATCATCGGGATGATCCTCGGTTACGTCCTGATGGTGGCCGTGTACTGGCTCTTCCACCGCACGCCACCGGGGAAGGTGGATCGCGTGTTCCGCGTGGCGCAGCTCGCGAGCTCGGCGTTCTTCTCCTTCTCGCACGGCGCCAACGACGCGCAGAAGACGATGGGGATCATCGTGGGGCTGCTCGCGTCGTCGAACGCGCTCTTCGCCGGCCAGACGGGGATGCTGCACCATCTGTACGTGCCCACGGCGGACCACATCCCGGCGTGGGTGGAGATCAGCGCCTACACGGCGATCGCGCTCGGTACGCTGTTCGGCGGGTGGCGGATCGTGCACACGATGGGATCGCGGATCACGAAGCTTCGCCCCGTGGGCGGCTTCTGCGCCGAGACGGGGGGCGCGCTGAGCATCCTCCTCGCGACCAAATTCGGGATCCCGGTGAGCACCACGCACACGATCACCGGCGCCATCGTCGGCGTGGGCGCCACCACGCGCCTCTCCGCGGTGCGGTGGGGCGTGGCGACGCGGATCGTGTGGGCGTGGATCCTGACGATCCCCGCGGCGGCGGTGATCTCGGCGGGGGCGTGGTGGGTGCTGCACCTGATGGTGCGCTAGCTGGGGGCTGGGGGACAGGGGCCAGGGGCCGGGGGGATCTGGGGAACCCCGAACCCCGGGGGTCGGGAAGGGCGGACCACAGAACGCAACGGGGCGCCGGCAGTATGCCGGCGCCCCGTCGCACTTCCGCATCGTTGCTCTCGCAGTTCCCGACTCCGCCTCCCGCCTTTCCCGAGATCCCCCCGGCCCCCGGCCCCTGACCCCCAGCCCCCAGCGCAACGCTATCCCGCCACCTCGAGATGGTGCTTGATCGACTTCCCCTCCGCCAGATAGACCGCATCCTCCCCGATGTTCGTCGCCAGGTCGGCGACGCGCTCCAGGTTGCGGCTCACCAGGAACAGCTCGAGCGCCGGGGAGATGGTGGACGGGTTCTCGAGCATGTGCGTCACCAGGATGCGGAACAGCGAGTCGTGCAGCGCGTCCACCTGGTCGTCGCGCCGGCACACGTCGCGCCCGAGCGCGCCGTCGGCGCGCACGAAGGCGTCCAGCGCATCGCTCAGCATCTGCCGCGCGCGGCGCGCCATGTCCTCGATCTCCGGGTCGGGGGTGATCCCCGCGCGCATGTCGATGAGCCGCAGCGCGGACTGCGCGATGTTCACCGCGTGGTCTCCCACGCGCTCCAGGTCGCTCGAGACCTTGATCGCGCCGATGATGAGCCGGAGGTCGCGCGCCATCGGCTGCTGGAGCGCGAGCAGCGCGATGGCGAGCTGCTCGATCTCCACCTCCAGCGCATCGATCTCGCGATCGCCGGCGACCACCAGCTCGGCCTTCGCCGCGTCCCGCCGCAGCAGGGAATCCACGGCCGTCTCCACCAGCCGCTCGGCGCCCTCCGACATGTCCAGGAGCCGCTGCTTCAGCCGGTCGAGCTGTTCGTGAAAGTGACGGTAGCCCGTCGAGGTGTCGGGGGTCATCCGAATCTCCCGGTGATGTAGGCCTCGGTGCGCGGCTCGCGCGGGCTGGTGAAGAGCTGGTCCGTCGCCCCCGCCTCCACGAGCTCGCCGAGGTAGAAGAACGCCGTGTGGTCGGACACGCGCGCCGCCTGTTGCATGTTGTGGGTCACG
>CAMLEQ010000280.1 GCA_946479015.1 uncultured Gemmatimonadota bacterium
ACGCCGTCGCGCCAGGTGATCTTCTTCCCCTCGGCGTACGTGCGGCCGTGATAGCTGATCGGCACCTCGTACACGCGCGCCCCCATCTGCGCGAGGCGCGCCACGATCTCCGGCTCGATCCCGAAGCGCGGGTTCGTGAGGCGCATGATGCGGAACGCCTCCATCGTGAACGCCTTGTACCCCACCTCCATGTCCGTCAGGTTCAGGTTCGTGAACATGTTGGAGAGGAGCGTGAGGCCGAGATTGCCGAGGCGGTGCCAGAAGTAGAGCACGCGGTGCGCGCCGCCGCCGGCGAAGCGGGTGCCCACCACGGCGTCGGCCACGCCGTCGAGGATCGGGCGGATCACCACCGGGATGTCGGTCGGCAGGTACTCCAGATCCGCGTCCTGGATGATCGCGATGTCCCCCGTCGCGTGCGTGCGCGCGGTCTGGATCGCCGCGCCCTTGCCGCGGTTCTCCGGATGCCGGGCGACCACGATCGCCCCGCCGGCGTCGCGCGCGCGGATCGTCAGGCGGTCGTAGGTGCCATCGCGCGACGCGTCATCGACCGCCACGATCTGGAGCGTGAGCCCCAGCGCGGCCAGCGCCCCGCATTGCGCGAGCACCGCGTCGAGGGTGCGGTCGATCGTCGCCGCCTCGTTGTAGCACGGGACGAGGACGCTGAGCGTGGAGAACCGGTGGTCGGACACGGCGCGCTACTCCGGAGTCGGATGAAAGCTCAGTGGGCCTCGACGCTGTCCATCAGCCGATCGGCGTTCGACCCGACGCTCCGGCGCGTCTTGCCCCCCGTCTGCTGGATCATGCGCGTCACGACGTCGGCCCCGTACGTGTTCGCATCGCTGTACCCCCACCAGTACCCCACCGCCAGGCCAATGAGCAGCAGCAGGAACGCCTTCTTCATCGCGAGATCCTCGAGAGGGAAGAACCATCAGGAAGGACTCCCTGTCGCGATCTTCGGTAACGCTCGCGCCCCGCTGAGGGTGGCGGGATCGGGGAGCGGATCGGGGGCCAGCGCCATGCGCCCGCGCGCCCGCTCCGCGGCCAGCCAGGCCTCGAAGCCGGAGGGGACGAGCCCCGGAGAGCTCGTCTGCGCCGCGGCGGCGCGCGTGGCCAGCACGTTCGCCCACTCGTTCTGCGGATGCCCCGCGTGGCCGCGCACCCAGCGCCACGACACGCGGTGCGCTCGCGCGACCTCCACGAGCTCCTGCCACAGCTCGAGATTCTCGATCGTGCCCGTCTTGCGCTTCCACCCGCGCCGCATCCAGTCGTACACCCAGCTGGTCATTCCGTCCACCAGGTAGCGCGAGTCGCTGGTGAACTGCACCAGGAAGCGCTGCCCCTTGGCGGAGATGAGGTGCAGCCCGGTGATCGCCGAGCGCAGTGCCATCCGGTTGTTCGTGGTGCCCGGCTCCGAGATCCAGTAGTCGCGCCGCACGATCTCCCCCGTGCGCGGGTGCCGGATCTCGATGAGCCCGCCGGCGCCCCCCGGGTTGTTCCCATCGCGCCCGTTGCCCAGGCACGACTCATCGGCGTAGATCGCGACCAACTGTTCGGAGGACGACGACATGCGGCGGTGTCCGGGTGATGGGAAGTCCAAAGCTAATGGGCGGCGCGGCGCCCCCCAACTCCCGTTACCGGATCACCTCGATCGAGTCCAGCTCGTCCAGCACGAAGGTGATCGCCTCTCCGGTGGTGGGGTGCGTCGCCTCGATCAGCTCGCGTCCGCCCGACACGCGCAGCCGCTCCGGGACCACGATGTACTCCGTGCCGCGCCGATAGATCGCGATCCGGCGCCGGTCGAGGATCGCCCGCTCGAGGCGGTCGTACTGCGCGTGCGTCAGCTGCGCCATCAGGATGCTCCTCTCGCCATCGTCCACTCCCGCGCGAGCCGTTCCAGTACGCCGGTCGCGCGCTCGATCTCCTCCACCACCACCCACTCCTCCGCGGCGTGCGCGAGCCCGATGTCCCCGGGGCCGAAGCACACGGCGGGGATCCCCGCCTCGTTGAGCAGCGCGGCATCGGTCCACGCGCTCATCCCCTCGATGCGCACCGGCTCTCCCGCGTGCTCGATCGCGCCCGCCAGCGCGCGCGCGATCGGCGCGTCCGGGGGCACGTCGCTCGGTCCCTGCGCCACGTCGAGCGATGCCTCGGCGCGGAACGACGGGCGCCGCGCGCGCACGCGCTCGCACGCCGCACGCACCTCCGCCAGCGCGTCCGCCGCGCTCTCTCCGGGAATGGTCCGGCGCTCCAGGCGCAGCACGCACCGGTCGGGGTAGGTGGACATGCCGATCCCTCCCTCGATGAGCGAAGCATGCAGCGACGCGTGGCCGAGCAGTGGATGGGTGCGCCGGGTGAGCTCTCCCTCCTGGAGCGCATCGAGCTCGGCGAGCAGCAGCCCCGCGTGCCGGATGGCGTCGATGCCGATGTCGAAGCGGCTCCCGTGCGCGGCGCGGCCGTGCACGGTCACCGTCATCCACGCGAAGCCGCGGTGCGCGGGCATGATCGCCAGCCGCGTCGGCTCGGTGACGATCGCCGCGTCGGCTCGGATGCCGCGCGCCACGAGGTCGCGCGTGCCGAGGCTCTCCCACTCCTCGTCGCACACGGCGGCGATCAGCACCTCGCCGCCCAGCTCCCCCGCCGCCGCGCCCCGCGCCGCCGCCGCGCACATGGCCGCGACCCCCGCCTTCATGTCGCTCGAGCCACGGCCGTACATCCGCCCATCGCGCTCGGCGGCATCGAAGGGGGCGTGACGCATCCCCTCCGTCCCCACCACATCCAGGTGCCCGTTGAGCATGAGAGCGCGCCCCGGACCGCCGCCGATGCGGGCGACCACGTTCGGCCGCCCCGGCGCCGCCTCCTGCACCTCCACCGCGAACCCCCACGCGCGCAGCACGTCGGCGAGCAGTCGCGCGCACGCCAGCTCCCCCGGCGCGCCGGGGACGAGCGATGGGTTGCGCGAGTCGATGCGCACCAGCGCGCGCGTGAGCGCCACCGCATCGCCGAGCGGAACGGCCGGCCCGGTCACGACTCCCGCTCCAGCACGCACGCTCCCTCGGTGTCCACGGCGAACGCGAGCGGCTCGGCCACGGCGCTCACGGCGTGGCGCACCGCATCCTCGCGCCCGCGCGCGGCGATCACCAGCACGCTGCCGCCCCCCGACGCGCCGAGCGCCTTCCCCCCGATCGCCCCCGCTTCCCGCGCCGTCTCGAGCACGCGCTCGATCGCCGGCGTGGAGATCGCGGGGTGCAGCGCGCGCTGGTGCCGCCAGTGCTCATCGACCAGCGCGGCGAGCTCGTCCACCGCGCCGCGCTCCAGCGCGGCGATCATCTGCTCGGCGAGCTCCCGCATCCGGGCGAGCGCGTGCGTCACCCCGCGCTCGCGCGCTCGGTACGCATCGAGCACGGCGGTGATCGTCTCCCCCGAGATGCGCGACTGCCCCGTGTACACCACCACGCATCGCCGCTCGAGCTCGTGGACGAGCGACGGCGCGAGCGGAATCCGCCGCGCGCGCACCACGTGGTCGAACCGGAGCGCGAGCGCGCCCCCCAGCGCCGCCGCGTAGTGATCCTGGCTCCCGCCGGGCACGTGCAGCTCCTCCACCTCCACCGCGCGGCTCCGCTCGGCCAGCGCGTCGCGCGACGGACGCTCGCCGCACCAGTCGGCGAGCGCGGTCTGGAGCGCCACCCCGGCCGCCGACGATCCGCCCAGCCCCGCGCCGCGGGGGAAGTCGCTCCGTAGCGCCAGCGCCACCGGGCCCACTCCCGCGCGACGCAGCGCCGCGCGCGCGAGCTCCGCGCCGTCGCCCGCCGCCAGCTCGTCGCGCGTGGCGGCATGATGGCGTACCCCACCTTCCTCGATCGTCCACGCCGCGTCGCGGGCGCGAAGCTCCGCCGTCGCGTATCGCGTGATGGCGAGGTTGCAGACGCAGCCGCCCTGCTCGGTGGTGTAGGGGGGGACGTCGGTCCACCCGCCGCCGAAATCGATGCGCGTCGGAGCGCGCGCCACCACGCGGCGCACGCTCAGCTCGAGTGGTCGTGCACGATGCGCCACCGGCCGTCCACGCGCAGCATCACCAGGGAGGTGGGGCCGCGGGCCACGGTGGAGTCGCCGCGCGAGAGCACGTAGTACGCGAGCACGTGCGCCACGCCCGGCGCGAGCGAGTCCACCTCCAGCTGCTCGAAGGAGAGCGAGTCGCGCACGCCGCCGGGAGCGAAGCGGGGCGCGTACACCGCCCGGATCGCCGCGCGGCCGTGCAGCACGCCGCGCCGCCCGATGAAGGTGGTGCGGTCGGAATCGAGGTAATCATCGACGAAGGCGTCGAGGTCGCCGCGGTTCCATGCCCGCGCGGAGCGGTCGAGCATCGCGGCGATCTCCGCGCGCGGCGCGCCCCCGGCGGGGGGCGGCGCCCCACGGGCCACGGTACACGCGGCGGGAGCGACGGCCACGAGCGCGAGCCGCAGCAGGGCGTATATTCCGATGTGACGCATTCGATGTCGGGGTCTGGGAGAGCGAAAAGCTAGCGCGGGGCGTCCCGATCGCCAGTCCGCCGCGCGGCGCGTGGTCCGCGGGATCGGCACGCGTTGTGCGCCGCATGAGGAAATCTATGCACGATCTGTCTCGGTACCTCGAAGATCGCACGCTCATCATGCTGTCGAACCGGGAGCCGTACGAGCACCGGTTCGTCGAAGGCGCGGGTGGGGAGACGAGCATCGAGGTCCGGCAGCCGCCGGGCGGCCTGGTGTCGGCGCTCGATCCGACCATGCAGGCCACGCACGGCGTCTGGGTGGCGTGGGGCTCGGGCAGCGCCGACGTCGCGACCGCGGATGCCGAGGGGCGCGTGTTCGTCCCGCCGGCCGCACCCGCCTACACGCTGCGTCGCGTGTTCCTCGACGAGGCGGAGGTGGATGGCTACTATCTCGGCTTCGCGAACAGTTCGCTCTGGCCGCTCTGCCACCTCCTCGTCCAGCACTTTCACTACCGCGCCGAGTACTGGGAGCGCTACCGCCTCGTGAACGAGAAGTTCGCGCGCGCCGTGGCGGACGAGATCCGGCGTGCCGAGAAGAAACCGGTGGTCTGGATCCAGGACTATCACTTCGGCCTCGCGGCGGAGATGATCCGCGAGCACTGCGATCCGCTCCTCATTCACCAGTTCTGGCACATCCCCTTCCCGCCGGCGGACATCCTGCGCCTCCTCCCCGTGGGCGTGGACGAGGCGCTGCTCCGCGGCATGCTCGGCAACGACCTGATCGAGTTCCACACCGAGCGCTACGCGCTCAACTTCCTCGGCTGCGTGGCCGAATTCATCCCCGAGGCGGAGATCGACGCCGAATCGCTCGCCGTCCACTACCAGGGGCGGCAGGTGGAAGTGGCGAGCTTCCCCATCAGCATCGACATGGAGCGGTACGAGCAGCTCGCGCAGACGCCGGATAGCTCGGCGCTCGCCGAGCGGCTGCGCTC
>CAMLEQ010000281.1 GCA_946479015.1 uncultured Gemmatimonadota bacterium
TGGGCGTCGCGTGCGTGCTGCTCTGGGCCGCGTGGGCGATGCTCGGCCGCGATCCGTTCCGGTAGCGCCCCGAGCCGCACGCGCGAGCCGCCGTGCCAGCGGACTGCCGAGGACCTTGGCGACGCGCTCGGCGTCGGTGAGGGGCGCGACCGGGCGCTGACGCCGGCGCGCGGCGAGCTGCTCGCGGGCGGCGAGGCACGCCGCGGGGATCCCGCGCGGCCGGTGCCCGAGCGGCACGAAAGAGGGCAGGGCGCGCGGCGCATCGGGGTCGGGCGTGGTCGCGCCGCGGGTGGTGCCGCAGTGGGGGCACGCCGAACGCCCGTCGGCTAGCCAGGCGCCGCACGCAAGGTTGCCACAGCGCCAGAGGGGCGCGGAGCGGAGCGGTGCGCGCGTCGTCATGCGGCCGCCCAGGCGCTCAGGTCCGCCGGCACGTCGGCGAAAAGGTGCGCGCGGAGGCCGCCCGAGAACCGCCAGAGGAACGCCTCGGCACCGCGGACGCTCCCCACCCAGCCGTGCCGGAAATGGTAGGCATCGGTCGCGGTGACCGCGCGAAGCCTCCGGACCGTCACGCCGGTCTGCTCGTCGACCGAGAGCGGCTCCCGCTTTTCCTGCTTGTGGAGATGGCCCAAGTGCCACTCGCGGTGCGTCGTCTCCGCCCAGAGCTGGGGCTCCTCGCTCGGCATGAGCTTCACCAGCCGGTCGTTGGGGATGTCCTTCCCGTGCTCGAAGCCGATCAAGTTCCGGCCGTAGCGAGAGTACTTCCGGAGCTTGGGGCCGTTGTCGACGGTGACGCGCCCGTCGCCCGCGAACTCTGCCTCGAGCACCTCGCCCAAGTGGAACGCGATCACCTGGTCGTGGTTGCCGGGCACGATCGGCACGAGCACGGGCGCGACGCGCGCGCACTCGGTGATCATCCACGAGGCAAGCGCGCGCCCCTTCCGGAACATCTTGTGGTAGCGCGTGTCGCGGTCCTGCGGCGTGCCGCCGGTGGTCGCGCCGGCGAGGTTGTCGTAGTGAAAGAAATCGTTCCCGAGCGGCAAGAGCACGCGGTCGATCGGATAGCGGTCGGCCTGCGCGAGGAGATCCTCGACCACGGCGCGCGCCGCCGCCTCGGCGAGCCGGGAGTCGTAGTCGGTGCCCGTCTCCTCGCCCCACCCGAGCTTCCCGAGGTGGAGGTCGAAGAGGCAGACCTCGAGCTGGTAGCGCTCCTCGTCGCGCGAGCGCGCGGGTGCCGGGCCCCGGGGCGCGGCGCGGCGCGCGGTCTCCGCGCGGATGTCGCCGAGGAGCGCCTCGCGCAGCTCCGCGAGCGTGGCCGCGCTCCCCTTGGGTCGGAGCCAGGCTTTCACCTGCCAGAGGGGGCGGACGATCACGTCGGTGTGCTGCGCCGAGCCAGCCGGCGTCTTCGTCGTCGTCTTCTCGCTCGCACCCATCTCCCACGTGTTGATGACGTGGCGCTCGACCTCCCAGACGGTGAGATCCACCCGCGCGGCGGCGAGGAGCTGCTCGAGCGTGGTAATGCGCGTCCCGGCCGTGGACTCCAGCACGAGCGTGCCGTCCGCGTGGTCGATCGAGACGGCGGCGTCGCGCGCGGGACCCGGCGGCGACGGTGGGGCTGGCGGGGCCGGCGCGCCCGACGCGCCAGCCCCGATCGGGAAGCCGCACTCGCCGGCCTTGTTGGCGACCGAGCTGTAGCTGCGGCCCATCTCCTGGGCGATGGCGAAGAGCGTCCTCCCCTCGGCGCGGAGCTGCTGGAGCCGTGCGAGGTCCGCCGGAGTCCATGGCCGGTAAGCGCGGCTCATGGGATGCCCTGGCGCTCGGCCACCATGTGGGCGCATTCCGCGTAGCCCGCGAGGTCCGTCAGGTTGTCCTTCTTGTGCTTGTTCACCTCGCGGCTGATCTTCACCGCCGCCATCATGAGGCAGCAGAGCCGGGGATCGATGTCGGGGAGCCCGAGGATCGCGCCCCAGAGGCGCCCGGTGCGCGTGTAGTCGTCGATCGGGTGACCGTAGTCGGCGCCGCGATCGCCGTGGACCAGGCGCTGCGCTTCCTCGAGCGCGCTCTCGCCCGCGCACGTGATGGAGAGCCCGACCGCGAGGCGGAGCGGCTCGAACGTGGCGGCGTCGCGGATCTCCTTGCCGACATTCATGGCCAGCAGGATCTCCGCGCGCGCCCCCTTCGACTTCTCCCACCCCGGCAGGAGCGCCATGAGGTCGGCGCGCATCAGCGCCGCCACGTCCTCGGCGAGCATCTCGGCGACGAGCGGGTCGCCCCAGTCGCAGCGGTCGGTGTGCGGGTCGAACGCGCGCCCGTGGTGCCGCCGCCACACGCGGCTACTCGCGTCGAAGGGCGTCTCCACCTCGTAGCCCGCATCGTCCCACTTCGCGGCGGCGTAGACGAAGGCGGCATGGTTGTACGCTGGGTGGCCGGTCATCGGGCCGGCGATGTACACACGCGTCATACGCGGCCTCGCTCTTCGACGGTGACGGTGAATCCCACAGCAGGCGCCCCGAACTGCACGAGCCGGCGGACGAGCCCCCAGAACTCGCGCGGCAGATGCAGCGTGCCGAGGCAGTCGAGCGTCTCGTCCAGCGCGCGCGGCGCGTACACCTTCACGCGCACGCTGTCGTGCTGCATCGCCGAGGCGCGGAGATGGAGCGCGGGGCGGAGTCTCACGGCCACACCCGGACGGTGAACCCGAGCTGCACGCCGCGCTCGAGCTGCCAGCGCTCGGCGACCTGGCCCGGCGCCACGACGGCGGGGACGCGCGCGAGCGTGAAGCCGTAGCCGGTCGTCACGCCGAAGCGCGACCAGAACGTCGGCCGCTCCGCCATCGCCGCGCGGGAGAGCGCCACGGCGGAGTCGGCGCGCGCGTGCTCGGCGGCGATGAGCGCCGAGTCGGTCGCGACGATCGCGCGGAGCGCGGCGTTCATGGCGCGCTCGCTCTCCAGCGCGGAGATCACCTCGACGGGGATCTCCACGACGCGCGGCGTCAGGGGAGATGTAAAGTCCGACTTTACATCCGGTGCGCGTGGCGTGATCCGCACGTGGGCGGAGTCCACCACCTCGACCGTGGGTTGCGCGGCCTGGCGCTGCTCGAGGAGCGCGAGTGTCGCGCGCTGGACGGCAAGCACGCGGCGCAGCGAGTCCTCGCGCATCGCCGCAGCATCGAGCGCGCGCTGCAGGGCCGTCTCGCGGCCCGGCGCGGGCTGCACCGAATGGCGTCCCCACGCGTAGCCCGCACCGACCGCGCACGCGAGGACGATCACGGCGGCGAGGCCGAGCTCGACGGCCCGCTTGAGAGAGGCGACCCAGGGAAGCGTCAGCACGCGCCCTCCAGTGAGCGCAGAATGCCCAGGACGCGATCATACTTCGCGACGATGCGCCGATGCTCGGCGGCGTCGTCCCAGTCGCCCGTCGCGACGTACTGGCGCTCGATCTCGGGGTGCCGCTCGAAGTGCTCGGCCCACTGGAGATGCGTGCGCCGCATGAACTCCATGTCCGCGATCGCGGTGGTGAGATCGGCCGGAGTGTGTGTCACACGCCCACCAGCTTCCCGGCGCGCACGTAGCCGTGCCACTCGCAGCCGTGGCACAGGATGGACGGCGAGAGCGTCGGCGCCTGGACGTTGCCGTCCCAACTCCACCCTCGATTGTGCGGCGGGTTCGCGTTCGGCTTGATGGGCACCACGCAGCGCCCCTTCCCGCGCGGGCACGTGAAGAAGCAGTAGTGCCCGTTCGACTCGCCGGACGGGCCGTTCATCTCTCGAACCACCACCTCGCCGGGCTCTGTGGGGTAGCCGTTCGCGTCCATTAGCACTCCTCATCGGTGTCTGCGGCCGTCGCGTCGCCCATGAGCCGCCGGATCTCGTCGTCGCGGTCCTGGCGTTCCTTCCACGCGGCGTAGTTGGTGGGGTAGATCTCCAGCGATCCCAGCTCGGGGTGCGCGCCGTCGCCCCGCCACGCCGAGTCGTCGCTCCGGATCTCGGCGGGCGGGGACGGGAGCCACGGCTCCTCGTCGGGACGTGGCTCGTCGGGCATGGGTCAGGCGGGGACGGCGCCGACCTTCGCCTTCAGCCACGCGGTCACGCGCGAGATCATGCCGTGGAATCCCCACATCGCGACCGTGGTGAGCGCGCCGGTGATGAATACGGGACCGACCGCCGAGAGGTCGCCGGGGAGCTCGATGCCGTACTTGGCCTTCACGACCGGTGCGAGCGCCTGCCACGCGAAGTTGGCGGCGGCGGTGATCGCCATGTGCCAGGGGGCGCCCAGCTTGTCGAGCGGCGAGACCGCTTTCTTGATCACCTGGTAGATCGTGCTCCCGGCCGCGCTGAACGCGAGCGCCACGATGCCGGCGAGCGAGGTGGCGATGGGGAGCTGCGCGCTGGAATCGCTCACCACCTGCGCCGCGAGATGCGGCGCGGCGGTGATGAGGGCGGTGAGGATCAGCGCGACGAGCGTGAGAATCGGGACGAGTCGTCTCATGGTTCTCTCCATGGAGTGAAGGGGCGTCAGTGCCCCGGGGAACAGCAGCATCAATCGCCGTAGTCCACCGCGACGATGCGGCCGGCGTATACGCCGAAGCTGTCGGGCTTCGCCTCGGCGGGCACCGCGTAATCGCCGCTCCGGTCGAACGCCTGGCGGTCGAACCGCACCCACTCCGCTGGCGTCAGCTCGCGCGCGCGCCGCATCACGAGGAGCCATCCGCCGGGCGCGGCCCACACGATCGGGCAGAGGCGCGGATCGTTGTTCCGCCGCCAGTCCATCTCGTTCATGTTGCAGAGCAGGCCGCGCAGGAACGGCCGCCACCCATACCGCAGCGTCGGCACCTTCAAGGCGAGGCCACCGACGAGCAGCACGGTGCGCGAGCATCCGGAGCGCACCCGCCGGACGCGAGGCTCGCGAGCGGGAAGGACGGCGGTCGTCATCGCGCCGGAATGAGGATCGCGCCTTCGGCGGCGCGGAGCGCGATCGTCGAGGTAGTATCCGAGAGCACGCCGTCCGAGCGCAGCACGCGCATCGGGGCGGGGAGCTGCACGAGGACGGCGGTGGAGTCATCGTAACGCGGCGCGGCGGGCCAGCCCTGCATCGGTCGCACGAGCACGAGAGCGCGCGCGTAGTCCCGCGCCCACACGCGGGCACCCTGGCCCGTCGCGTCGGTGCCGTTCTGGAGGACGTAGCGCGGCCCGAGCGGCGCGCCCACGTCCGCGTCGAACACGCGGAGCCAGTGCGGCGCCGGGTCCTCGGACCAGGCGTTGTCGTGATCCCAGCTCACCATGCGCGCGGTGTCGCGCACCATGAGATACGCCGCGTACTCGGCGAGCTTCTGGCGCGCCCGCGGCGAGACGTCGTTACCCGCGGTGTACGACGCGGGCAGCTTGTCCACCCACGAGCGCACCGAGACCCACTCGACGCGCGCGCCGGCCGCCACGAGGTGATCGACCCACGTCCACCAGA
>CAMLEQ010000282.1 GCA_946479015.1 uncultured Gemmatimonadota bacterium
CAGGAGCCGCTGGTGGTCGCGGGGGGGACGATCCCCTTCGCCGCCGCGCCGCGCGCGGTGGTGACCGTGCTCGTGCGCTGACCGCGCTACGCGCGCCCCCGCATCGTCTCCGTCAACGGCTCGCCGGCCAGCCGGTCGCGCAGCGCGTCGCCGAGCAGCGTGCAGGCGAGCACGGTGACGACGAGCGCGAGCCCCGGCGCGAGCGCCACCCACGGCGCGACGACGATCGCGTCGCGCCCGTCGGCGATCATGTTCCCCCAGCTCGGCTGCGGCGGCTGGATCCCGAGACCGAGGAAGGAGAGCCCGCTCTCCAGCAGGATCGCGCTCCCCACGCCCAGCGTGATCGCCACCACCGCGGAGCCGAGCGCGTTCGGCAGCACGTGGCGCCAGAGCAGGCGCGCGGGTGGAGCCCCCAGCGCACGCGCCGCCTCCACGAACGGCTGCCCCCGCACGCCGAGCACGTCCGCCCGCACCAGTCGCGCCACCCCCATCCACCCCGTGGCCATGAGCACCGCCACCACCATCGCCGCGCCGGGGGGCCAGAGCGCGGCGCACACCAGCAGCAGCACCAGGCGCGGGATCGCCAGCAGCGCGTCGCTCACCGCCATCGCCACCCGGTCCGTGAGCCCGCCCGCCCACGCCGCCACCGCGCCCACGGCGATCCCCACCGCGCCCGCGAGCAGCGAGCCGAGCACTCCTACCTCGAGCGAGATCCGCGCCGCGAGCATCATCCGCGTGAACAGGTCGCGCCCGAACCGGTCGGTGCCGAGAAGGTGAAAGTGCCCCGCCGCATCGGAGGTGAACGGTGGGAGGAGGCGCAGCGCGATCACGTCGCCGATCGTCCGAGGGTCGGTGGGCGCGAGCGCCGGCACGAGCACCGCGCCGGCCACGAGGGCGGCGAGGATCGCGATCGCGGCGCGCGTGCGCCATGTGCGCGGAGTCAGCGCCCCCAGCCCCTTCACGAGCGCCGCCGCGGATCGAGCATCGGGAGCGCCAGGTCGCCGGCGAGGTTGGCGAGGATCACGAGCGCCGCGTACACCGTGGTCGCGCCCATCACCACCGGGTAGTCGCGCGCGCGGATCGCCATCACCATGAGCCGTCCCATCCCCGGCCAGGCGAACACCGTCTCCACGAACACCGATCCCGCGAGCACTCCCGGGAGCGCGAGCGCGAACAGCACCACGAGCGGCGGGAGCGCGTTGGCCAGCACGTGCCGCGCGTACACGGCGGCGCGCGACGCGCCCTTCGCCCGTGCCGTGCGCACGTACGCCATGCCCAGCACATCCGCGACGATCGTGCGCGTGTATCGCGCGATCCCCGCCGCGCCGATCGCCGCGAGCGTGAGCACCGGGAGCACGGCGTGCCGGGCCACATCCGCCGCCGCGCTCCCGCCGGCCGCGCTCCCCGCCGGGTCCCGCACGCCGAACGCGGGCAGCCGCAGCCACTCCGGGAAGCCCCACCGCGCCGCGCCATAGGTGAACACCGCCACGAGCGCCAGCGCGAGCCAGTAGCTCGGCGCCGCGTACACGGACGTCGTGACCACCGTGAGCGCCGTGTCCGTCCCCGTGCCGAGCCGCGCCGCCTGCACCATCCCCACCGCGATCCCCACGACGAAGGTGAGCGCGAGCGAGACCGCCCCCAGCCCGAGCGAGATGGGCAGCGCTTCCGCGAGGAGCGCGGTCACCGGCCGGCGCTCGGCGAAGCTCTCGCCGAGTCGCCCCTTGAGCACGCCCCCCGCCCAGCGCGCATATTGCACCACCAGCGGACGGTCGAGCCCCAGCTCGGCGCGCACGCGTGCCGCGTCGGCCGCGGTCGCGGATGGAGGAACCAGGAGCGCCGCCGGGTCGCCGGGGGCGGCCCGCAGGAGCAGGAAGGTGAGGGTGAGGACGATCCAGAGCAGCACCGCCGCGTCCAGCACGCGGCGCACCAAGAGTCGCATCGAGTGATGATGCGCCACTGCCGGCGCGCGTCAACCACCCGTGTCGCCGCCGCCGTCATCGCGCTCGCCGGCGCCCTCGGGTGCGGCGCCGTGTCGCGCCCGGCGGACACGGTCGTCTACGCCTCCGGCGCCGACCTCGAGTCCGCGAATCCGCTCGTCACCATCCACCCGCTCTCCCGACAGGTGCAGCGGTACGCGCTCTTCGTCACGCTCGCGCGCTACGACGACGCGCTCCGCCCCACGCCGTACTACGCGCGCGCATGGACGTGGAGCGCGGACCGGCGCACGCTCACCTTCGCGCTCGTGCCCGGGCTGCGCTGGCACGACGGCGTCCCCACCACCGCGCGCGACGTGGCGTTCACCATCGACGCCGCCCGCGACCCCGCCACCGGATTCCCCCGCTACGCCGACCTCGCGGACGTCGACGTGGTGGCGACACCCGACGACTCCACCGTGGAGCTCCGCTTCGCGCGGGCGCAGCCGCGCTTCCCCGACGTGCTGTGCGAGCTGCCGATCGTCCCCGCGCACCTGCTCGCCGGGGTGCCGCGCCGCGAGATGCGCCGGGCGTCGTTCGGGACGGCACCGGTGGGGAACGGGCCCTTCCGCTTCGTGGAGCGCCGGGCGGGGGAGCGGTGGGTGTTCGAGCGCAACGATGACTTCCCCGCCTCGCTCGGTGGCCCACCGCGCATCCGCCGCTTCGTGGTCGCCATCGTCGACGAGGCGGCCACGAAGTTCGCCGGCCTCGTGAGCGGGGAGCTGGACGTGGCGGGGATCGCCCCCTCCATGGCGTCGCTCGTCGCCGGCGACCGCTCGCTGCGCGTGCTCGACTACCCGGTGCTCATGAGCTACGGCATCGTGTTCGACGTCGCGCGCCCGCCCTTCGACGACGCGCGCGTGCGGCGCGCCATCGGCCTCTCCCTCGACCGGACGCGGATCGTCCGCGCGGCGCTCGCGGGATATGCCACGCCGGCCGCGGGCCCCGTGCCTCCGGATCACCCCTACGCCGCACCCGCGCCCCCCGCGCGCGACACCGCGCGCGCGGACTCGCTGCTCGATGCCGCCGGGTGGCGCCGCGGCGCCGGCGGTCTGCGCATGCGCGGCGGGAGGCCGTTCACCTTCGAGCTGCTCACCGTGGGAAGCGCCGACAACGCGGTGGAGCAATTGATCCAGGCCGATCTCGCGGCGCGCGGCATCCGCGTGGAGATCCGGCAGCGCGAGATGGCATCCTTCCTGGCCGAGGCGCGCGCCGTGCCCCGGCGCTTCGACGCGCTGTTCACCGGCATCCCCGGCGATCTGTCCCTCGCGTATCTCTCCGCCATGTACGACTCGCGCCAGGCGGGGGGAGCGCTCGACTACGGTGGCTATCACACGCCGCACCTCGACTCGCTGCTCGCGCGCGCCCGCGCGGCGCCGGACGGCCCCGCCGCGCACGATGCGTGGCTCGACGTCCAGCGCGAGCTCGCCGCGCAGGCGCCGGCGGTGTGGGTCTACCATGCGCGCGGCGTGCAGGGCCTCTCGCGCCGCCTCGCGGGCGTGCGGATGGATCTCCGCGGCGAGCTCGTGACCCTCGCGCGCTGGACCACCGGCGCCGCCGTGCCGCGCGCCCACGTCGCCGCGCTCGCCGCCGCGCCATGACCCTGCTGCTCGATGAGCACGCGCTCGCGCGGCGGCGGCGCGCCGCCGCCGGCGCGCGCGCGCCGCGCGCCGCCGCCCGCCGCCGCGAGCGCCACCCCCTGCTCGACGCCGGCTTCGCGCTCCCGCGCGAGAAAGCGCTCCTCTCGCGCGAGGGCGGACGCTGCCCCACGCACGGCGTGCTCCTGGAGTTCGACCCCTGGCGCCCGCACGAGCACCGCTGCCCGGTGTGTGGCGAGATCTGGCGCGGCGAGCGGCACGACCGGTGGTGGGCGATGTCCTACCACCTCTGGCTCGCCGAGCGCGCGGTGCACGCCGCGGCGCTCCACGCGCTGGTCGGCGAGGCGGCGCTGGCCGATCTCGCCGCGCGCGTGCTCGAGGCGTACGCCGCGCGCTACCTCGAGTATCCCAACCGCGACAACGTGCTCGGGCCCACGCGCCCCTTCTTCAGCACGTATCTGGAGTCCATCTGGCTCCTCCAGCTCTGCGTCGCCCTCGATCTGCTGGAGTCCGGCGGCGCGGCGGGCGCCGTGGGGGGGAGCGTGCGGGAGCGCGTCCTGCGCCCCAGCGCCCGGCTCATCGCGTCGTACGACGAGGGGGGCTCCAATCGCCAGGTGTGGAACGACGCCGCGCTGCTCGCCGCGGGGCTCCTCCTCGACGACCGGCGCCTCGTGCACCGCGCGGTGTTCGGCGATGCCGGTCTGCTCTCGCAGCTCGCCGGCGGACTGCTCCCCGACGGTACCTGGTACGAGGGGGAGAACTACCACTTCTTCGCCCATCGCGGGCTCTGGTACGGCATCACCATGGCCGAGTGCGCGGGGATCGAGCTGCCCGAAGCGCTCGCGGCCCGCTTCGATGAGGGGTTCGCGACGCCACTCGCCACCGCGCTCCCCGATTTCACCTTCCCCTCGCGCCGCGACTCGCAGTACGCGGTGTCGCTGCGCCAGTGGCGGTTCGCCGAGTCGTGCGAGCTCGGCCTGGCGCGCCGCGACGACGCGCGGCTGGCCGGCGCGCTGCGCGTGCTGTACGACGGCGACGCGCCGGCGCGCGACACCGGCCGCTGGCGCTCCACGGCGGAGGCCGAGCGGAACGAGCCGCCCGCGGCGCTTCGCCGCGCCGACCTCGGGTGGCGCTCCCTCCTGCTCGCGCGCGAGACGCTCCCCCGGCTCCACCCGGTGCCGCCGCGCTCCGCCCTCCTCGAGGGGCAGGGGATCGCCGTGCTCCGCCGCGAGAGCGGGCGGGCGTACGTGGCGCTCGACTACGGGCACTCCGGCGGTGGACACGGCCACCCCGACCGCCTCGGGCTCCTTCTCGTGCACGGCGTGGAGCGCTGGCTCGACGACATGGGCACCGGCTCGTACGTGGACCCGACGCTCCACTGGTACCGCAGCACGCTCGCGCACAACGCGCCGCTGGTGAACGGGCGGTCGCAGCGGCGGGTGGACGGCGTGCTCCGCGCGTGGGACGAGCGCGGCGGCGTGGGGTGGGTGGACGCGGAAGTCCCCCTCGGCGGCATCGCCCCTGGCGTGCGCGTCCGCCGGTCGGTGGTGGCGATGCCTGACTACGTGGTGGATCGCGTGGAGTGGGAGAGCGAGCGCGAGACGCGCTTCGAGCTGCCCGTGCACGTGGTGGGGGAGGCGCACGGCCTCCCGCCCTTCCGCGCGGCGTCGCTCGATGGCGGCGCCGCGCCGGACGACGGCTTCCCCTTCGTGCGCGATGCGGCGGTGGCGACGCCCGCGCCGGGCGCCGTGGTGCGGCTGGAGCGCGAGGGGCGCGCCGCCGCGTGGGTGATCGCGGACGGCGCGAGCGAGTGGTGGCGCGCCACCGCCCCCGGGGCGCCCGGCCGAGGGGATCGCGAGTTCTTTCTCGTGCGGCAG
>CAMLEQ010000283.1 GCA_946479015.1 uncultured Gemmatimonadota bacterium
TCAAGTTCGAGCAGGCCAAGATGGCGCGGCAGGCGAAGAAGAAGCAGCACGTGATTCACCTCAAAGAGGTGAAGTATCGTCCGGGGATCGACGATCACGACTTCGAGACCAAGACCCGGCACGCGCGGCGCTTCCTCGAGGAAGGCAACAAGGTGAAGGTGACGATGATGTTCCGCGGCCGTCAGGTCGCGCACCCGGAGCTGGGCAAGGAAGTGCTCGACCGGGTCTCCGGCGAGCTCGCGGACATCGGGAAGATCGAGGCCGATGCGAAGCTCGAAGGGAAGAACATGACCATGATTCTCGCGCCGAAATGAGGCGGGTGGAATAGCCAGATGAAGATGAAGACCCACAAGGGCGCCGCGAAGCGCTTCAAGGTGACCGGCTCCGGCAAGGTCAAGCGCTACAAGGCCTACAAGAGCCACATCCTCACGAAGAAGGCCGCCAAGCGGAAGCGGAATCTCCGTCGCCCCGCCCTCGTGCAGACGGCGGGCGACGAGAAGCGCATCAAGCGCCTCATTCAGGCGTAAGGGAGAACGACCATGCCTCGCGTCAAGTCCAACGTCACGCGCCTGAAGCGCAAGAAGCAGATCATGAAGGCGGCGCGCGGTGCGTTCGGCGCGCGCAGCAAGCTGTGGAAGGCCGCCAAGGAGAACGTCGAGCGCGGCTGGAAGTACGCGTACCGCGATCGCAAGAACAAGAAGCGCGACTTCCGCCGGCTCTGGATCGTCCGCATCAACGCCGCGGCGCACCAGAACGACATGAGCTACAGCGTGTTCATGAACGGCCTCAAGAAGGCCGGCATCGAGGTCGACCGGAAGATCCTCGCCGATCTCGCCGTGCACGACCCCGCGGCGTTTACCGTCCTCGCCGAGAAGGCCCGGGCGGCGCTGAACGCGGCGTAACAGCACGGGACTCGAAGGGGCGCGGGTGCAGTACGATTCCCGCTTCCCGAGTCCCGAGTCCCGGTTCCGATCTTCTCGGCGGCAGTGCGACCATGCGTCCACTGCCGCCGTGTTTTCTTGCCCCATCGGTTCACGCACAATGACGCTGGACGAATTCCTCGGGAGCACCGCCGCCGCCGCGCGCGATGGCCTCGCGCGCATCGAGCGCGCCGCCGATGCCGACGCGCTCGATGCCGCGCGCAACGAGCTGCTCGGGCGCAAGAGCGGGCGGATCACGGAGCTCATGAAGACGCTCCCCTCGCTGCCGCCGGAGGCGCGCCGCGATGCGGGGGCCGCCGTGAATCGCGCGAAGCAGGCGCTGGAGGGCGCGCTCGAGGCGCGCCGCGCGGCGCTCGCCGCCAGCGCGCCGCCGCCTCCCACCGCGGACCTCACCATGCCCGCGCGCCACGGCTGGCGCGGCGCGAAGCACCCGGTCACGCTCGTCATCGAGGAGATCGCCGAGATCTTCCGCGAGCTGGGGTTCACCATCGCCACCGGACCGGAAGCGGAGCACGAGTGGTACAACTTCGCCGCGCTCAACTTCCCCCCCGAGCACCCGGCGATGGACATGCACGACACGCTCTACCTCGACGAGGGCGCGCTCCTGCGCACGCACACCTCCCCCGTGCAGGTGCGCACGCTTCAGTCGTATCCACCGCCGATCCGAATCCTCGCGCCGGGAAACGTCTACCGCCGCGACTTCTTCGACCCGTCGCACGCCCCCGCGTTCGCGCAGGTGGAGGGGCTGGCCGTGGATGAAGGGATCACGTTCGTGGACTTCAAGGGAACGCTCACGCACTTCGCCAACCGCTTCTTCGGCGCCACGCGCACGCGCTTCCGCCCGAGCTACTTTCCGTTCACGGAGCCGTCGGCGGAGATGGACGTTCAGTGCCGCATCTGTGGTGGGAGCGGCGTGACGGCGGCCGGGCCGTGCGGTCCGTGCAAGGGGACGGGGTGGATGGAGATCCTCGGCTCCGGCATGGTGCACCCCGCCGTGCTCGAGGCCGCGGGGCTCGACAGTGAGCGGTACACGGGGTGGGCATTCGGGATGGGGCCTGGGCGGATCGCGCTCCAGCGCTATGGCATCCCGGACATCCGCATCCTCTACGATTCGGACGTGAGATTCTTGGAGCAGTTCGCGCCATGAACGCTTCGTACGCCTGGTTGCAGTCGATCGTCCCCACGTCGCTCACGGCCGAGGAGCTGCGCGACCTCATCACCGCGCGCTGCTGCACCGTGGACGAGCTCGTGCGCCTGCGCGAGGACCTGCGCGACGTGGTGGTGGGGCTCGTGGTGGAGGCCGCGCGACACCCGGACTCCGACCACCTCTGGGTGACCCGCGTGGACGCGGGACGCGAGGAGCTGCTCGATGTGGTGTGCGGCGCGCCGAACGTGCGCGCCGGTCGCAAGTATCCCTTCGCCCCGGCGGGCTCCACGCTCCCCGGTGGGCTGAAGCTCGAGAAGCGGAAGATTCGCGGCGCGCCGTCGAACGGTATGCTCTGCTCGGCGCGCGAGCTGGGGCTGAGCGATGAGCACGAGGGAATCCTCGAGCTGGAGACCGCCGCCGCCCCGGGCACGCCCTTCCTGGCGGCCGTGCCGGTGGGCGACGTCCGCATCGTCATCGACGTGACCCCGAACCGCCCCGATCTCCTGTCGCACCTCGGGATCGCGCGCGAGATCGCCGCCGCGACCGGCGCGCCGCTCGCGCTTCCGCCGGTGCCCGGCGCCGAAGCGGTGCGTGTGCCCCAGCCCGAGCGCGCGGCGCGGACGGCGACCGCTGGAGGGATCGATGTCGTGCTCGACGATCCCGCCGGATGTCCGCGCTACATGGGTGTCGTGGTGCGTGGCGTCACCGTGCGCCCGAGCCCCGACTGGCTCGCGCAGCGCATCGGTGCCGTGGGGGGACGGCCGATCAACAACGTGGTGGACATCACCAACTACCTGCTTCACGAGCTCGGCCAGCCGATGCACGCGTTCGACGCGGCGCGCCTCGCCGGCTCCACGGTGGTGATCCGGAAGGCGAGGGCGGGGGAGAAGCTCCTGACGCTCGATGGCGTCGAGCGCACGCTCGACGAGTCCATGACCGTCATCGCCGACCGTGATCGCGCCACCGCGATCGCCGGCGTGATGGGTGGCGCGGAGAGCGAGGTGGGAGAGTCCACCACCGACGTCTTCCTCGAGGTGGCGCACTTCGACCCCTCGGCGGTGCGCCGCGCGCGCCGCGCGCTCGGGCTCTCCACGGATGCGAGCTACCGCTTCGAGCGCGGGGTGGATCCCGACCTGCCCCCGCGAGCGCTCGCGCGCGCGGTGGAGATGCTCGTCGCGCTCGCCGGTGGAAGGGTGGATGGCGCGCCGGTGGACCTGTACCCGAGCCCGCGCGAGCGGACGCGCATCGTCCTCCGGCCGGCACGCGTGGCTCGCGTGCTGGGGGTGAAGCTGGACGCTGGCGAGATCGCCGACCTGCTTGGCTCCGTGGGCTTCGTGTGCGAGCGGTCGGGAGCGGAGCTCGCGGTGGAAGTGCCCGGGTGGCGCCCCGATGTGACCCTCGAGGTGGATCTGATCGAGGAGGTGGCGCGCCTGCGCGGCTACGACTCGTTCCCCGACGAGGTGCGCCCCTTCCGCCCCGGCACCGTCCCCGATTCGCCGGTGGAGGTGGCGACGCGCCGCGTGCGCGAGCGGCTGGTGGGACTCGGTCTGCTCGAGGCGCGCCCGCTCCCCTTCGTCGCCGGCGGTGCGGAGGGGTGGGTGCGTGTGGCCAACCCGATCGCCGAGAACGAGAGCTACCTGCGCCGGTCGGTGGTCGAGACGCTCGCGCGGCGTACGGAGCACAACCTGGCGCACATGAACCGCGACGTGCGCCTGTTCGAGGTCGGATCGGCGTTCCTGCCGTCCACCGGAGCGCTCCCCAGGGAGGAGCTGCGCGTGGGGGCGGTGGTGATGGGCCATCGTCGCCCGCCGCACTGGACCGAGGTGCGCCCCCCCGACTACGACGAGTGGGATGCGAAGGGGCTTGGCGAGGAGATCGCCCGGGCCGGCTTCCCGGGCGCGCAGGTGGAGCTGCTCCCGGCGGATCCCGCGTCGGGGGCGCTGTGGGCGATCATGGTGGATGGCGAGCCGCGTGGCGAGGTGCGGCGCGTGACGCTCGACGCCCCCGTGTGGGCGGCGCCCGCGTTCGGCGTGGAGCTCACGCTCCTCGACATCGAGTCCGAGGTGGTGGCGGCGCCGGGCGAGTCGCGGTACGTCTCCCCCGGGGCCCGGGTGCTCCGCCAGGCGCCGGTGGTTCGGTACCGGCCGCTCCCCAGCACCCCGGCGGCGGAATTCGATCTGGCGCTGCTCGTCCCGAACGACATGCCGGCTGCCCGCGTGGAGGAGGTGCTGCGGCGCGGCGCGGGGGAGCTGCTCGAGCGCGTCGTGCTGTTCGACGAGTACCGGGGCGACAGCGTTCCGGCCGGATTCCGGAGCCTCGCCTGGCGATTGACGTTCCGCCACCCGGAGCGCACTCTACGGGAGAAAGAGATCGCCGGCCGTCGCGAGAAGCTCTTGCGAACCCTCGAAGGAGAGCTCGGTGTCCGACAGCGAACGACCTGACATCCCCGCGCTCGAGGAGCTGGGCCAGCTCATCCACGCGCTCGGGGAGGAGATGGCCGCGTGGCGCCGACGCGCGCACGAGGCCGAGGCGCGGTTGAAGGACACGGACGCACGGCTGCTGGAGATGGAGGCACGGCTGACGGACGCGGCCGCCGCCGCGAGCGAGGCCGCTGTCGAGCCCGCTCGGCCGGGCGGCGCCTCCGGTCGTGCGCCGGAGTCGCCCGCGGAGGTGGAGGAACTGCGCCGGGAGAACGAGGCGTTGCGCCAGCGGCTCGAGGGCGCGCGCGTGCGCACGGGGCAACTGCTCGACAAGCTCCGCTTCCTGCGCCAGCAGCACGAACTGGAGGCGGAGCGATGAGCAAGAAGTCCACGGTGAAGGTCACGATCGTGGGGGAGGAGTACACGATCCGGAGCGATGAGTCCGCCGAGCACACCCGGGCGGTGGCGCGCTACGTGGACGAGACCATCCGCTCGCTCATGAACTCCGGGGCCGTGGTGGAGTCGCACCGCGCCGCGATCCTCGCAGCGCTCCAGATCACCGACGAGCTCTTCAAGGCGCGTGAGGCACCGCGCGAGATGGCGGAGCGCCTCCATTCCATCGCCGCCGACGTGCGGCGAATGCTCCCGCCCACCAAGCGCCAGGCGCGATAGCGGCGCGGTGTGGCGCGCCGCATTGCCTTTTGTTAAGACCGCGCGTACTTTCCTCGCGGGTAACCGGCTAGACTCGTAGTCACAAGCCCTTCTTGCAGTTAGCGCCATCCGTCCTCCGCCCTACGCCGGCGGTGGGCCGACGGCGGCTGGCACGGGGGCTCCGGCCGCCGGGTCTTCACAGTTACGTGGCGCATCTCGTCACGTTGGAGCATAGATCCAATGAGCGAAACCGCGCTGGTCGCCGCGTTGGGCGTTG
>CAMLEQ010000284.1 GCA_946479015.1 uncultured Gemmatimonadota bacterium
GGCCGATCGAGCGGTTCTATCACGACTGGTACCGGCCGGATCTCATGGCGGTGGTAGTCGTGGGCGACTTCGACCGGGCGGCGATGGAGCGCGAGATCCGCGCGCGCTTCGGGAAGATCCCGGCGGCGATGACCAAGCGCGCGAAGCCCGTCGATTCGCTGCCATCGAGCGCCCAGCCGGTGGTGGACGTATTCCGGGGACCTGTGCTCCCGCGAGTGGAGGTGCTGTGGCCCGCCCCCGTGCAGCCCAAGGACACCCGCGCCGCCGTGCGTCAGGAATTCGTCCAGGAGCTGCTCACGCAGGAGCTGGAGGAGCGGCTGCTGCGGATTCGCGAGCATCCCTCGCGCCCCTTCATCACGGCCGACGTGGAGCACGGACGCGTGGTGCGCCCAATAGACGTGGTGGGGGTGGAGCTGCTCGCCTGGCCGGACAGCCTGGAGCGCGGGCTGGCCACCGTGGTCGGCGAGATCGAGCGCGTGGCGCGGAACGGGATCCCCGAGGCCGTGCTCGCGCACCGGAAGGCGGTGCTCCTCTCGCATCTCGAGCACGCGGCGGCCGCCGAGGCGGCGCGCTCCTCGAGTGCCTATGCCGACGAGTACGTGCAGCACTATCTCACCGGCGAGGGGGAGCTGGTGAGCGCCCAGCAGGAGCTGGCGCTGGCGAAGGAGATCCTGCCGACGATCACGCCCGAGGTGCTGGCCCGGGCCGCGCGCTTCTGGCGGGTGCCGGCGGGGAACCGCGTGCTCGTGTCGGTGCCGGAGTTCGCGCACGTGCGACCGCCTACCCGCGAGAGCGTTCTCGCGCTCTTCGACTCCGTTGCGCACGCGCCGCTCGCGCCGGACAGCGAGCACGTGTCGGCCTCGGGCCCGCTCATGGCCACGCTCCCCACGCCGGGGAAGATCGTGCGCGAGACGCACGACGCGAAGGCGGGGATCACGGAGTGGACGCTCTCCAACGGCGCGCACGTGCTCGTGAAACCGACGCAGAACGATCCCGACCAGCTGCTCCTCCGCGCGTGGAGCCCCGGCGGTCTCTCCGTGCTCCCCGACTCGCTCTACTACACGCCGGGGCGGATGGTGGCGCGCGTGATGACCGACGTGGGCGGGGTGGGGGCGTTGGGGCACGACGGGCTCGCCGACCAGCTCTCCACGAGTGGGGTGCAGTCGTTGAAGGTGGACATCGGCTTCGCCGACGAGTCGGTCGATCTCGCTGGCTCGCCGAAGGCGGCGGAGGCGCTCTTCCAGCTGCTTCATCTCCAGTTCACGGGGGCGATGCTCGACTCCGCGGCGCTGGCCGGGTGGCAGAGCCTCGCCAAGTACCAGGTCCAGAGCGTGTCGATCGACGACCAGCTCAACCAGATGCTGGCCGGCGGCAACCCACGCATGATGCCCGTGCAGACACAGCTCGCCGAGCTGGCGACGGTGCAGCAGTTGCGCGCCGTCCACGACGACCGATTCGGCAACGCGGGGGACTTCACCTTCATGCTGGTGGGCGCCGTCACGCCGCAGGAGGTGCGTCCATTCGTGGAGCGCTACCTGGCGAGCCTGCCGAGCACGAGCAAGCGGGAGACGCCCAAGAAGGACGATGTGAAGCCCTTCCTGCACCGGGTCAACTTCATCCGGCCGGCGCTCCCGCTTCCCAAGGCGGTGACGTACCTCGTGTTCGATGGCCCCTTCCCCACCGCGCCCGAGGCGTACCTGCGCGAGCGGGAGCGGCTCTCGGCGCTCGGCGGGGTGCTCCAGGACCGGCTGCGCGTGCGACTGCGCGAGCAGCTCGCGGGGACGTACAGCCCGTTCGTCCAGAACGAGACGGTGGCGATCCCCGACGAGCATTTCCGCGTGTTCGTCGCGTTCGACGCCGCGCCCGAGCGGATGCACGCGTTGAACCTGGAGCTCATGCGGATCGTCGACTCGCTGCGGACGCACCCGGTGACGGAGGCCGAGGCGGCGCGGGCGGCGACCGTCGAGCGACGGCAGCTCGAGACCCGGCTCCAGAGCAACGAGTACTGGATGAACGCGATCGGGCAGTTCCACCGGCTGGGCATTCCGCTCGACGAGATCGCGACGCCGTACCCGGAGCGGGAGGTGACGCCGGCGGAGCTCCAGGCTGCGGCGAAGAAGTACCTGCCGGGCGACGTGTTCATGCACCTGACGCTGATGCCGGAGGACAGCACGAGCTACCCGCACGGGGAGAAGGGGGACAGCAGCACGACGCGGTGAGGGGGAGAGTGGAGTGGCGCGGCGCCGAAGGAGTCCCGTGCCGTACTGCTGAACAATAGAAACGGTCGAGACGACGGCCGCTCGACGAAGCACGTGCGTAGCCCAGCGGCCGTCGTCATCTGGCTCGAGGACGCGCCAGCCCCCGCCATGGGGGCTGGCGCGTCCTCGTCCATCCGCATCATGAGGCGGCGCTCACGCTGTCTCGAGCCGCTCTCCCGCGAGGGAACCGCGCGATCGCTTCCATGATTTCTACAGCCCGCCCACGCATGCATCGTAACGTCGGGGCTTCGCCGGCGCTGTTCGAGGATGCGGTGCACGTACCGCCGAGCGATCTCCCTCTCCCCCTCTCTCCCCCCCTCCTCCGCCCTCGCCGCCTGCGCGCCGTGGAGGGATCCGGTCCTCCCGTGACTTCGCCCGCTCGTAGTCTCTCCCTCTCATCTCGCGGCGAACGCCAGGTGCAGCGCAACGACATGGACGAGCTCTCAGCCGATCTGCTCGCGCGATTCCGCGCGGGAGACGAGAGCGCGTTCGAGGCGATGTTCCGGGCATACGCCGCTCCGCTCTGCGACTTCGCGATGTACTTCACGCGATCGCGGGAGCAGGCCACCGAGGTGGTGCACGACGTGTTCCTGCTCGTCTGGGCCCGGCGCGACCGGCTCGACGTGCGCACGAATCTTCGTGCCTACCTGTACCGCGCCACGCGCAACCGCGCGCTCGAGGTGAGGCGCCGCGACACCTTCTTTCGGCGGTGGGTCGAGCGGACCACGGTCGAGCAGGCGGACGACGAGTCGGCGCGGCTGGCGCCGACGCCACACGAGCAATTCGAGCGGGACGAGCAAGCCGCCGCCCTGCGACGAGCGATCGACGCGCTGCCAGAGCGCCGGCGCATGGTGCTCCTCCTGCGCTGGCGCGACGGCATGCGCAACGAGCAGGTGGCCGAGCTGATGGGCATCTCGGTGAAGACCGTCGAGAACCAGATCACCCAGGCGCTGCGGACGCTCCGCGAGCAGCTGTTCCACGACCGTGGCTGACACTCGCGGCGGCGCGAATGGGGGCGAACGCGCGCTCCTCCATCAGACCTTCGTGAACAGTTCATCCTCTCTTGCCTACCGGCATCATGTCCGAATCCGTTGACGATCTTCTCCTCGACCGCTACGTGGCCGGTGAGTGCGACGCCGCGGAGCGTGCCCACGTCGACCGCATGTTGGTGGCCGACGCGGCGTTGGCGCGCCGGATCGAGCAGATACAGGCGCTCCGGAGCGGGGCGCAGCGGATGTCGCAGTCGTGGAACGTGGACCTGCTGTGGCGCGAGCTGCAGGAGCGGCGCGCCGCGGCCGCCGACACCCACAGCGCGCCGGACCCACTCGCTGCGGATCGCCGCGCGGAGCGCCGCGCGGCGTCGGCACGAGTGATGGGGGCGCTCCCCCGCGCGCGTCGCGGGCGGTGGGCGGCGGTGGCGCGTCTCGCGGCGGCGGTCGTGGTCGCCGCCGCGGCCGGCGCCGGCGCGCGCTGGTACGCGGGGCAGGCGGAGCACGACGCACCGCAATCGCGCTACCGGATGGAGGCGCAGCACGGCCGCATCGTGAGCGTGCGCCTCGCGGACGGGAGCCGCGTCACGCTCGCCGCGGGGAGCGCGCTCGAGGTGCCGCGCACCTTTCCCGAGGGGGGGCGCGACGTGGCCCTCACCGGCCAGGCGTACTTCGAGATCGCGCACGACAGCACCCACCCGTTCCGCGTGCACACGCGCGGCGCGCTCACGCGCGTGTTGGGGACCAAGTTCGACGTGCGGGCGTACCCCGAGGACTCCGCGGTGACGGTGGTGGTGACCGAGGGGCACGTGGCGTTCGGCGCCGATGCCGGCGAGGGCCTCCCGTCCGGTGCCTCGCCGCGCGGTGCAAACGGCGCGGTGCCGAGCGTCACGCTCTCGCGCGGCGACCGGGCGCGACTGGTGCCCGGTGGCGTGGTGCGCGTGGAGCGCGGCGTGGGCGGGGAGCGCGATCTCGCGTGGATGCAGGGGCGGCTGGAGTTCGTGGACACGCCGCTGCGGGCCGTGATCCGCGACGTCGAGCGGTGGTACGACGTGCACATCGTGCTCTCCGACAGCTCGCTGGCGAGCGCTCCGGTGACGGCATCGTTCGGCAACGAGCCAGTGGACGGTGTGCTCCGGACGCTTGCCGTGTCACTCGACGTGCCGCTCCGGCGACGCGGCGACACGGCGTGGCTCGGCGCGTCTCGATGACCGGCCACGCGCGAGCGGCGGAGCCGCACGCCCTCCACGACAGCCATCCCACTCACTCTCTCCAGTTCGCGCGCCGCGGCGGGCCGTGCGCGATCGCCCTCCGACCTTCGCTTGGAGTCATCACATGACAGCTCGCAGGGCAGCCCTGCTGCTGGCCGGTTGCGTCCCTCTGGCGTGGGCGATCACCGCGCGGCGTGCCGCCGCGCAGGACAGCGCGGCTCCGGCGCCGGCGTCCGCCGCGCAGCCGGTGTCGGGAGCGAGCGGGGCGGCCGCGGCCGACGCGGCCGGCGCAGCCGGCGCGGGACGCACCGAGCGAGGCGCGCCGGCGCCGCTCACCCGGCGCGTGTCGCTCGCGCTCACCGACGTCACTCTCGGTGCGGCGCTCCAGGAGATCGCGTCGCAGTCGGGGATCAACCTGTCGTACAGCGGGCGCGTGGTGCCGGTATCGCGGCGCGTGTCCGCGCATTTCACCGACGTCACGGTGCGGGTCGCGCTCGATGCCGTGCTGGCGGGGACGGGGATCGAGGTGCGGGAGGAAGAGGGCCGGATCATCCTCGCGCGGCGGCACCACGTGAAGACCTCCGAGGAGGGCGAGGCGGACACCGTCGGCCACGCGGCCGTGGTGGTGCGCGTGGTGGACACGACCACGTCGCAGCCGATCCCGGGCACGGTGGTGGGCGTGAAGGGGACGAAGCTCACCGCGACCACTAGCCAGCAAGGGTACGCGCTGCTGCGGAGCGTGCCCTCGGGGCTGCAGGTGGTGACGGTGCGCTTCCTCGGCTACGTGCCGGCGGAGAAGCAGATCGTCGTGCCGGACAGCGGCTACACGCGCGTGAGCTTCACCCTCCGGATGGGGATGAGCCGATTGCAGGAGGTGGTGACGACGGCCACTGGGCAGCGGCGACGGTACGAGCTGGGGAACGACATCACCATCCTGAACGTCGACTCCATCACCGCGACGC
>CAMLEQ010000285.1 GCA_946479015.1 uncultured Gemmatimonadota bacterium
CGCCGGGGATGAAGGAGAGCTGCGGGATCTTCGCCTGCACGCACATCATGAAGGCGACCACGCCCACCATCACCGCGATCACCGGGACGCCGCCCCCCAATTTGCCGGCCACGAACAGCGCCACGAACGCCCAGAACACGCCGGAGAGGTTCGACGCGAGCGTCTTGAGGAGGCCGTCGGTCTTGCCGCCGGCGGCGAAGAAGGTGCCCCAGGCGACGATCCCCGCCCACACCGGGAGTGCCCCGGGCCCGAGCGCGATGTAGGTCCAGATGGCGATGAGGACACCGATGCTCAGCCCGAGCGCGATCAGCATGTCCATACGGCCCCCTTGGGGTTGGTGATGAATGCAACAACGCCCCTGGCGCGAGCCTGAAGGCCCGCGCTAGAGGCGCGCTCGACGAAACCCATCACCCTGTACTTCGATGTCACGCGGCACCTGTCCGCTCCCGTGTACGAGAGGCTCCGGCGACCGGCGTGGAACGCTCTACCCTAGGGCCATCCGCCAGGCGCGTCAAGCGCGGCATGCCGACGTCTCCATGCTGGATTCCCCGACGCGCGCCGGCGGCGGGCGCCCGCTCCACCATGCCCGCGGCACGCCGCGTGCTCGCAAGACAGGCGCTCCCGGCCGGCGCACCGGCGCCGCGCCAGCACGCCGGCTCACCCTCACGGGGAACGATCCCGCCGCGCATGCGCACCAACGTTCCGTGGCTCCGCCTCGCCGCTCCGCTCGCGCTGGGCGCGCTCCTCTCGGCGTGCGCCTCCTCCGCCGGGCGCGGCACGCCGTCGCAGGCACCCTCCGCTCCCGCCACGCCCGCACCCGCCGCCGCTCCCGCGGCGAGTCCTCCCGAGTCCACGCTCCTCCGCGGATTCGGGACGATGTGGACGTTCGACAATCCGCCCACCGCGTACTGGAAGCAGCGCTACGGCTTCGCCCCCGACCGCGCCTGGCTCGATCACGTGCGCCTCGCCGCCGTGCGCCTCCCCCAGTGCTCCGCATCGCTCGTCTCCGCGCGCGGGCTGGTGATGACCAACCACCACTGCGGCCGCGATTGCAGCGCCGCCGTCTCTCCGCGCGACTCGAACTACGTGGAGACGGGCTTCGTCGCCGCATCGCTCGCCGATGAGAAGCGCTGCCCCGGCTTCCACGTGGACCAGCTCGAATCCATCCAGGACGTGACCGCGCGCGTGCAGGGCGCGATGACCGGCCGCACGCTCCTGGACCAGGCGCGCCAGCGCGACGAGCAGATCCACGCCATCGAGTCGGAGTGCGAGCAGCGGACGAAGCTCCTCTGCCAGGTGGTCACGCTCTACGAGGGCGGGCGCTACTCGCTCTACCGCTATCGCCGCTACGACGACATCCGGCTGGTGATGGCGCCCGAGAAGAACATCGCCTACTTCGGCGGCGATCCCGACAACTTCACCTACCCGCGCTACGATCTGGATCTCACCCTGCTCCGCGTCTACGACCACGACGCGCCGCTCTCCACCACGGACTACCTGCACTGGAGCAGCGCCGGCGCGCGGCCGGGAGAGCTGGTGTTCGTGATCGGCAACCCCGGCTCCACCAACCGCCTGCTCACCGTGGCGCAGCTCGAGTACCTGCGCGACGTGCAGTACCCCGCGCAACTCTCCGCCGTCGACCGCATCCTCCGCGCGCTGCGCGCGGACTCGGCGCGCAGCCCGGAGCGGGCGCGCGCGCTCCAGAACGAGATCTTCGAGTACGCCAACGCGCAGAAGGCGTGGACGGGGGAGTACGCCGGGCTGCGCGACACCGCCCTCATGGACCGCAAGCGCGCGCTCGAGCGCGCCTTCCGCGGGCACGTGGAGGCGAGTGCCGCGCTGCGCCAGCGCTACGGCTCCGCGTGGGACCAGATCGCGTCCGCCATGCACGAGATGTCGAGCCAATCCAGCCGCCTCAAGTGGTCCGGGCTCGGCGGCTACGGCGCCACGCTGGGAGAGCTCGCGAAGGCCATCGTGCGCGTGGCGGAGGTGCAGTCGCTCCCCGACTCCGCGCGCCCTGAGGAGCTGCGCGGCGCGGCGCTCGACTCCGTGCGCCAGTTGATCGAGGGCGACGTTCCCATCGACACCGCCACCGAGCGGGCGCTGCTCGTGGAGCGGCTGCGCGCCATGGAGCGCGAGCTCGCTCCTGGCGATCCCATCCGCCGCGCCTGGCTCGACGACCAGACGCCCGAGCAGGCCGCGCAGCGGCTGGTGGGCGGCACGAGGATCGGAAGCCCCGCCGAGCGGCAGCGCCTGCTCGAGGGCGGCAAGGCCGCCGTCGCCGCGTCCACCGATCCGTACATCGTGCTCGCGCGCACGCTCGACCCCATCAACCAGCAGCTCCAGCAGCGCGCGGACCAGCTCCAGGCCACGGTGGAGGCGAACGAGCAGAAGATCGGCCAGGCGCTGTTCGCCGTGTACGGCACGTCCATCCCCCCCGACGCCACCTTCACCCTCCGCATCACCGATGGCGTGGTGAAGGGCTACCCGATGAACGGCACCGTCGCCCCGCCGCACACCACCTTCTACGGGCTGTACGACCGGTCCGCGGCGTTCGGCGACCATCCGCCGTTCGCCATCCCCGCGCGCTGGCAGAAGGGGGAGAGCCGCCTCGACCTCGCCACGCCGTTCGACCTCGTGTCCACCAGCGACATCATCGGGGGCAACTCCGGGAGCCCGATGGTGAACCGGAAGGGAGAGGTGGTGGGGCTGATCTTCGATGGGAACATCGAGTCGCTCCCCAACAACTTCTTCTACACCGACAGCGTCGCGCGCGCGGTGAGCGTGGACTCGCGCGCCATCGTCGAGGCGCTGCGCCGGATGTACGACGCGCAGCGCATCGCCGACGAACTGGTGGGGGCGGTGCCCTGAGCGGGGGGAGCGCGGCCACCGCGTGGCTCCCCGCACAGGTGGCGCGCGATGCTATCTTGGTGACACCGCGCCGGCGGCCTCAGCTCCCGGGGCCGCCGCGCCCGGCGTCCACCCCCGCACCCACGCACACCGATCAGATGAACCCGAACGAGCCGTTCGACTCCGAGTCAGAGGCGACAGCCGCCGCACCGAGCTGCCCCAAGTGTCACGGGCCGATGTGGGACAACCGCGCATCGAAGCGCAACCCGAAGGCGCCCGACTTCAAGTGCAAGGACAAGAGCTGCGACGGCGTCATCTGGCCGCCGCGTGGCGCGGCGGCCGCGGCGGGCGCTGCGGGAGCGGCCGGTACAGCGAGCGCGCAGGATGCGGGCTCGAGTCCCTCCTGCCCCATCTGCGGCGGCCCCATGTGGGACGACCGCGCGACCAAGCGCAATCCGCGCGCGCCCGACTTCAAGTGCAAGAACAAGCCGCGCGTTCGCGGCGGGCCGGGGTGCGAGGGCGTGATCTGGCCGCCGCGCGATGGCTCGACGCGCTCCTACGCCCCACCGGCCGCCCAGCCGGCGCGCCCTGCCGCGCCCCCACCCCCGCCGCCGGTAGACGATTAGCCCCCGCCCGACGATCGCGACGCGCCGTTCTTCGAGGAGGACGACGACCTCCCGTTCTGACGGCCGGGTAAAGCGCCGGCGGCGAAGCCGCCGGCGCTCCACCGCCCGGGTGCATCACTGCCACGGCGCGACGAGCGTGGGGAACCCTCCCGCGCGCACCCGGGCGATGTCTCCCGGCTCGTTCCAGAACTGCCGCGAGCGGTTCCCCACGCTCAGCAGGAGCTGCAGCTTCCCGCCCGCGCTCTTCGTCACCGGCACCGCGATGTCCGCGCGGATGAGCTGACGCGACTCCGGCGGGATCGCCATCAACAGGCTCACGCCCACGCTCCCGCGCACGCCGGTGTCCTCACCGAACGGCACGTTCCCCGCCCACATCTTGCCGAGGTCGGTGAACGCCGCGAACCCCCACGTCGCGTGCGACGTCACGTGGCCGCGCACCCACCGCTGCTCCAGCCGGAGCACCGCGCGCTCCGCGCCCGCGATGCGCGAGTCGCCGAAGCCGCGCAGCCCCCCGCGCGAATCGCGGAAGGTGAGCTGGAAGGGGATGCGCTCCCGCTGCGCCCCCGAGTACTCGCCGGAGGCGATGAACGTCTGCGTCGCCGACGTCTTGAGGTACCACGCGAGCCGGCCGCTCGTGACGATGTCCCCCCACCGCCCCACCGTCCGGTCGCGCCGCGCCTCGCTCCGCACGCGCATCCCCACGAACGAGTGCGGCGTGCCCACGCCGCCGTACACATCGGCGCCGGCGAACCAGTCGCGGTCGCTCCCGCCGAACCAGGAGATGCTGCGCCCCACCTGCGCGGCGATCTGCACGCCGCGCGCGATGTCCTGCTCGCCGGTGAGCGCGTCGAAGCCGCGCGCGCGCACGAAGCTCAGCAGGCGGACGCCGCCGAGCGCCGATAGGCGCGTGTTGCGGACGGGCGGATACGCCGAGGCGAGCGCGAAGGTGCTGTCGGGGACGAAGCCGGAGTCGGAGATGATCACCCCCGCGTCGGCGGGGTCGATGTGCTCGTGGGTGAGCCCGGCGCCCGCGTAGACGCCGCTGTTGGCGCCGGCGATGCGGAACACGCCGGCCACGTCGAACAGCCGTCGGACCAGGCCGAGCGACAGCGCGTCCCCCTCCGGGCGCAGGAACGACTGATAGCCCTGGATGTCGCTCACGCCGATGTGCCAGGCGTCGCGCTGCAGCGTCGTGTAGAAGGGGTGCGCGAAGCCGGCGCTCAGCTCGTGCGCCACGGGGTGACGCTCGGCGATGAGCGTGAGCGTGTACGGGCGCTGGAACACGTGGAAGTGCTCGAACTGCGCGCCGAAGCCGGTGCGGTAGGCGAAGCCGCGCTCCCAGCTGAGCGCGCCGTACACCCCCTCCCCCGCGATGTTGGCGTTGCCCAGGCGGAGCGAGGTGATCCCATCGCTCCCCACGCTGCCGCCGATCACCAGCGGCACCTCGTCCACCGTCCGCACCTGCACGTGCACCGTGCCGCCGCTGTCCGGGTACGCGATCACCGAGGCATCGGCGATGAACGGCTGCGCGCGCAGCACGCGCGCGCTCTCCTGCCGCGCGAACTCGGTGCACCGCTTCCCTTCCTCGAGCTGAAGGTACGACTTCACCACGCGCGGCTCGGTGTTGGCATACGTGAGCAGCGAGCGCACCACCGTGCGTGGGATGAAGCCGCGCGTCTTCTCCATGATCGCCGGCTCCTGCGGCACGATCACGATGCGGCTGATCGTCTGCCCCGTGCAGGGGACGCCCATCCCCATCGAGTCGCGGGCTGGCACCACGTCGCGCGCGGGGGTGGGCGCGCCGCGCGCGCGCGTGGTGTCGCGAACGCCCGTGGTGTCCTGCGCCGCGACGGCGTACAGGGGGAAGGCCGTCCACAGTGCAACGGTGCAGAACAGCGTCGGCCGCACGGAACCTCCCGCCG
>CAMLEQ010000286.1 GCA_946479015.1 uncultured Gemmatimonadota bacterium
TCTCGATCTTCATCAACATCGGGATGTGGTTCGAGCGGTTCGTGATCTTCGAGCCGTCGCTGTCGCACGAGTTCGAGCCGTGGCAGTGGACCTCCTACGCACCCACCTACATCGACTGGGCGATCCTCCTCGGGAGCTTCGGCTGGTTCTCGATGTGGTTCCTCCTGTTCATCAAGAATCTCCCCGTCGTCGCGATCGCCGAGGTCAAGGAGATCGTGCCGCCGAAGCTGCGGACGCCGCACCCCGTGGAGGGGATCGACGTCGCGGGGATGCACCTGGAGTTCGAGCCCGAGACGCCGGGGGAGCGCGACTGATGCGTGGAATCGTCGGAGTCTTCCGCGAGCTGGATGCCACCGTGGATGCCATCGCGGCGCTCAAGAAGCTGCGCGCCGGCGACATCACGGTCTACTCGCCCGCTCCCCGGCACGAGCTGGAGCACGTGCTGCATCACGGCCCCAGCGTCGTTCGCCGTTACACCCTCATCGGCGGCCTCCTCGGCGCCTCCTTCGGCTACTGGATCCCGATCTGGATCTCCGACTACTGGCCCCTCGTGGTCGGCGGCAAGGCGGTCCCGTCGTGGATTCCATACACGATCATCAGCTTCGAGCTCATGGTGCTCATCGGCTCGCTGGCGACGGTGGCCGGACTCTTCATCAACGCGCGCGTTCCGAGAATCACCATGACCGTGGGGTACGACCCGCGCTTCAGCGACGGGAGCTTCGGAATCTGGGTGGAGACGCCACCCGAGCGGCAGAACGAGGTGACGGATCTCATGCGGCGCTTCGGCGCGCGGGAGGTGCGTGGTGAGCGCTGACCGCCCGTCGCTGCGTCGCATCGCGGCCCTCGCCGCGCTGGCGCTCCTCGCCACCGGCTGCTCCTGGTTCACCGACTTCAAGGACCAGCCGAAGATCGAGCCCTGGGAGGCGGAGATGGCGGGGAACGACACCACGCCCTTCCGCGGCAGCCCCGAGTTCTCGGTGCCGATCACCGGCGTCGTGGAGCCGGCGTACGTGGTGTCGCACGCCCAGATGCCGGCCACCATCGACTCGATGTCCGGGCTCGTGAACCCGCACCGTCCCACGCCCGAGTCGCTCGACAACGGACGGAAGTACTACCAGATCAACTGCGCGGTCTGCCATGGTGTCGCGGGGGCCGGGAACGGCACCGCGGTCCGCTACGGTGTGCCAGCGCCCAACCTGCTCACCGACATCACGAAGAACCGCACCGACGGCTACATCTTCGGGATGATCCGCAACGGCCGCGGCCTCATGCCGACGTACGACCGCATCGAGGACATGGACCGGTGGGACGTGGTGAACTACGTCCGCGCGCTCCAGGGGAAGATCCCCGGCGTGACGGCGGATACGTCCCCCGCCGGCTACCCCGGGCAGAACGGCCGCATGGTGCCGGGCGCCACGCTCACCGCGCCCACGCGTCCCGCCCCGTATCGACCGGAGGACATGGCGCGCCGCATGGCCGGCGCCGACACGACGGGCGCCGCCGCCGCGCCGGCTGCCGCCGACACGACGCACGCCGCGCCCCGCGCTGCCGCACCCAAGGGAGCACGTCCGTGACCCAGCATACCGATTTCGACATGCCCAGCGCCGAGGTGATCGCCGCGCAGACCGCGCGGCCGATGCCTCGCATGGTGACGATCATCAGCGCGGTCTTCGCCATCATCGGCGCCCTCGTGTTCATCATCGGCGCGGTCACCGGACAGGCCCGCGTCTGGCAGGCGCTGCACTTCAACTGGCTCTTCTTCGCCAGCGTCTCGCAGGCGGGGGTGGTGTTCGTCGCCGTCCAGCGGATCACCACCGCGCGCTGGTCGCGCCCCGTGGTGCGCCTGCTCGAGGGGTACGTCGCCTTCCTCCCCGTCGCCTTCCTGCTGCTGATCCTGATCTTCCTCGGCGGCCACCACGTCTTCACGTGGGCCACCCAGGAGGCGCCGGCGCCGGAGAAGCGCTTCTACCTGAACTACGCCTTCGTCGCCACGCGCGACATCGTGGCGTTCGCGATCCTCACGCTGCTCAGCGTCTGGTACATCTACACGTCCGTCCGCCTCGACGTCGGCCGACTCCCGGAGGCGGGGGCCGCGTGGGCGCGCGGCATCCGCGAGCGCATGCGCCGCGGCTTCCGCGATGAGCGCCGCGAGATCCACTCCACGCACTCGCTCCAGGGGAAGATCGCCGTCTGGCTCTGCCTCCTCTTCAACTTCGGCTTCCTCCTCCTCGCGTGGGACCTGTCGATGTCTCTGGACCTCTTCTTCCAGAGCACGATGTACGGCTGGTGGTTCTACATGGGCGGCTGGGTCGCGGCGCTCATGTCCTGGTCGCTCCTCACCATGTGGTGGCGGCGCTACCTCGCGGCCGATGACTACATCACCGAGCACCACTTCCACGATCTGGGCAAGCTCGGCTTCGCCTTCACGGTGTTCTGGGGCTACCTGACCTTCGCCCAGTACCTCGTGATCTGGTACGGCAACCTGCCCGAGGAGACGCACTGGTTCCACCTGCGGCTCATCCAGCCGTGGACGGGGATCACGCTCGCCGTCGTCGCGCTCGCGTTCGTGCTGCCGTTCTTCGGCCTGCTCTCGCGCGCGGCGAAGGTCTTCCTCCCCACGTTCGTCCTGTTCTCGGCGTGCAGCGTGGTCGGGATCTGGCTGCTCCGCTACGTCGAGGTGTATCCGTCGCTCTACTGGAAGTCGAACAGCGCGCCGTTCGGCATCTGGGAGATCGGCGTCACGCTCGGGTATCTCGGGCTGTGGGGGCTCTGCTATCGCGCGTTCATGGATGCGTTCCCGCGCATGCGCGTCACGCTCATGACCTCGCCCTACCGCGACGAGGTGCAGGTGCCGTGCGACCCGGAGACGATGGAGCCGCTTCCCGCGCACGAGTGATGCGGCGGAGCTGGTGATGGAAGCACGAGGGGGAGGTGCGCGGCCGCGCACCTCCCCCTCGTCACATCGCGCGCGGTGGACGCCGTGCTATGCCGCCGCCTTCGCCAGCATCTGCTCGAGCGCCTGCGCCGGCACCGCGCCCGTCTGCCGCGCCACCTCCTTCCCGTCGCGGAACACGATCGTGGTGGGGATCCCCCGGATCCCGAACGACTCGGCCGTGCGCTGCGCCCGGTCGGTGTTCACCTTCGCCACCAGCGCCTTCCCCTGCCACCGCTTCGCCAGCTCGTCCACGGCGGGCGCCATCATCTTGCACGGGCCGCACCAGTCGGCGTAGAAGTCCACGAGCACGGGGAGCTCGGTGCCGGTGATCGTCCGTTGGAAGTCGTCGTCGCTCACGGCGTACGGCCGGTCGAGCAGGATGGGGCGCGCACACTTGCCGCACTTGGGACGGTCGGGGACGCGCGCCGAGTCCACGCGGTTCCACGTCTGGCAGAACTGGCAACGCACGGTGATGTGCCGCTGATCCGTGTCGGCGGTCCGCTGGGCGGTACCGGCCGTGTGGATCGTGTCGTGCTCCGCCGGATTGCTCATGTCGCGCTCCAGAATCGGGAAGTCGTCGCGGAAAGCTAGACCGCGCCCGGAGGGGAGGGAAGCTCGCGCCCGCGAGGGCGTCTCCCGCAGCGGGCGAACCCGCAACTGCCGTTCCCCGAAGCGCGCGCCCCGTGTTCGCCCACGCACTGGACCGCCTCGGGACGCACCCTTATCTTCTCCACGATCGGGGGCGTTAGCTCAGCTGGGAGAGCATTCGGTTTGCAACCGAAAGGTCGCGAGTTCGAGCCTCGCACGCTCCATCGCCAGGGATCCGGCTGGCGCAGGCCTGATGGGTTCCACCCGTCAGGCCTTTTGCACGACCCGAAGTCAGGAGAAACGACCTGAGGCTCCCTCTTTCCGGTGCCGTGCGTGCGCTCGTCCGCTCGGCGCTCCCGCTCGCCGCGCTACTGCTGCTCGCCACGCCGCGCCCCGCGCTCGCGCACCTGCATCTCCACCACGCCGAGCCGGCGGCGGACGCGACGCTCACCACGGTGCCGCACGAGATCCGGCTCGAGTTCACCGAGCGCGTGCAGGTCGCCATCTCGGCGATCGCACTCACCGGACCCGACGGCGCGAGCATCGCGCTCGGCCCGCTCGCGCTCGATCCCGCGTCGCCCCGGACGCTCGTGGCCCCGATCGTCGGCACGCTGCGCGCCGGCAGCTACACCGTGGCCTGGCGGGCCGCGTCCCCCGATGGTCATCCCATGCGCGGCACGTACGCGTTCACGATCGCGCAGGGCGCCTCGGGACTTCCCGTGACCACGAGCGCCACCGCGGAGAGCGCGGCCGTGGCTCCGCGTGGCGCGGCGTCCGCCGCCGGATCGCCCGCGCCGTCGCCCGCGGCCGCCGCCGCGCGGCAGATCGGTGGCGCCGGCGCGCTCGACGTGAATTCCCCACTCTACGCCGCAGTGCGCTGGCTCGGCTACGCGGCACTGCTCGCGATCATCGGCGCTGTCGCTCTGGCGCTCGTGGTGGTGCCGCGGGTCGCGACGCGCGCGCCGGACACCGATCCGGCGGCGGAGCGCGCGCGACTCGCCGCCGCGCGCCTGGGTTGGGCGGCGGCGTGGGTGCTCCTGCTGGATGTCGTGCTGCGGCTCGTCGCGCAGTCGTACGCCGTGAGCGGCAGCGGTGGGGCGTGGCGCCCGGCGGCGTTCGCGGCGCTGGTGACGGGGACGGTGTGGGGGTGGGGGTGGATGCTCGAGGGCGTGGCCGTGCTGCTCGCGCTCGGCGCGCTCGGCATGGCACGGCGCCACGGCACGCGCGGGTGGGGGCTGGCGACGCTGGCCGCCGCGGCCGCCACGTTCTCGATGGCGCTCTCGGGGCACGCGGTGGCCACGCCGGGGCACCCGGCGCTCCTCGTGGTCGTCGATGCGCTGCACGTCACCGCGGCGGGTGGGTGGCTCGGCACGCTCCTCATGATCGCCGCGGCGGGGATCCCGGCCGCGTTCGCCGCCCCGGAGGGGAAGCGCGGCCGCGCCGTCGCGGAGATGGTCAATGCCTTCTCCCCGGTCGCGCTCGCCTGCGCCACGCTCCTCGCGCTCACCGGGCTCATCGCCGCGTGGGTGCACCTGGGAACGCTCGATGCGCTCTGGCACAGCGACTACGGGCACGTCCTGCTCATCAAGCTCGGCGTGATCGTGGTGCTCGCGGCGCTCGGCGCCGTGAACTGGCGCGTCCTTCGCCCGGCGCTCGGCGACGAGCCGAGCGCGCACCGCATCCGCCGCTCCGCCACGGCGGAGCTGCTGATCGGCGCGGTGGTGCTCGCGATCACCGCGGTCCTGGTAGCGACCCCGCCGCCGGCGGAGAGCTCAGCGGCCGCGCAGAGTGCCGCAATGGTGGAGGGGATAGGACCTGGTCGCTAGACCACCATGAAACGCGTGTGGCGTGTGGGGAACTGACGGAGAGAGGG
>CAMLEQ010000287.1 GCA_946479015.1 uncultured Gemmatimonadota bacterium
TTCGGGGATTGAGGCGGGGGGCTGGGGGCTGGGGGTGTGTAGGACCTAGTCGCTAGACCACCATGGAACGCGTGTGGCGTGTGGGAGACTGACGGGATGAGGAGGGAGGTACGGCGAGAGTAGGTTCGGGTGTAGGTGGACTCTCTCTACATCCGAACCTACACGCGCCGTACCTCCCTCCTCTCGCCTACGACCGCCTTCTACACGCCACACGCGTTTCATGGTGGTCTAACGACCAGGGCCTAGGACCCCCCGGCCCCCGGCCCCCGGCCTCCAGCCCCCGATCATGGCACCACCACCACCCCCGATTCTCCCCCGAACTCATCCACCCGCGCCGGGATCCCCGGGGGGGCGGTCCACTCGGTGCCGTCGATGCGGACGCTCACGCGGTAGGTGCCTGGCGGCATCGTCAGGCGCGCCTCCCAGGCGTCGGCGGACACGTGGTCGAGCGGGAGCGGGGACCAGCCGGTGAAGTCTCCCATCACCTCCACCAGGCGCGCACCCGGGGCGATCACGCGGATCGCGTGGCGCGTCCCGGAATCGGGGAGCACGGCGAAGTCGACCGCCCGCGCCACATCGGGGGCGGTGGGCATCGTGACCGCCTCCGTGCGCGGCGCTCTCGCGCGGGGGGTGAAGCGCAGCCCGAGCGAGGCGAAGCGCACGTTGGGGAATCCCTGGACGAGGCTCTCCGGGTAGCGCCCGCCGCTCGCCACCACCGCCACGTCGCGCGACACGCGCAGCGCGGCGATCACGGCGGCCCACTGCTGCGCGTGGTCGGAGACGCTCGGCAGCCGCGCGCCGACGCTGGCATCGAGCTCCAGCACGCTGTGCTCCAGGTGCAGCGTCGCGGTGGCATCGTCGAGCACGCGCCGGCGCACGACCGGCTGCGACTCGGGGAGCGTGATCTGCAGCGGGATCCCGGTGGCGAAGGGCGCGGAGAAGAGCGTCGTCTCGTGCGAGCGAAAGCGGCTCTGCGTGAACGACGCGGTGATCGTCGCGCCGCCCACGCGCATCCATGCGCCGGCATCGAGGAGGACGAGGGGGCTGCCGGCGTCGCTGGTGCCGGTGCCGCCGAACCCCGCGCCCGCCCACACGCCGTGCTGCTCGCCCGCCAGGTGGAGCCGCCCCTCGCTCACGAGGAAGGCGCTGCGCCCATTGTCGTTGTAGGCGATCCCGCTCGCGGTGGCCGCCAGCTCGCCGCGGAGCCCGCGCGCGGTGCCGGTGAACAGCGACGCCGACACGAGCCCCTGCGCGCTCCACCGGCCGCCGTCGAACATGGCGAGGGTGCCGTTCGCCACGAGCGAGGAGCGCGGCAGCTCGAGCTTGACCTGCGGCGTGAGCGCGACGCCGCTCGCGGCCATGGCGTTCGCGTAGCTCACCGTGGTGCCGGACGCTTCGATGGAGTACACGAACTGCGCGGACGCCGCCGGCGCGACGGTGCCGAGCGCGAGAAGCGCGAGAAGCGCGGCCGATCCGGGGATGCGCGGCATCGCGACGGGTGCGCTAGGGATGGTGCGGGGGACCCGCGGCGGTGCCGACGGCGGCGGCCGCGGCGGCGGCGGTGGGGTGCGCGTAGATCACGCCGCGCGCGCGCGTGGCGGCGGCGATCGCCGGCGGCGCGCCGGCGCGGATGTCGTGCTCCACGTCGCGGCGCAGCGCGGTGTACGCCTCGTCGCCGGCGCCGGTGCGCGCCACGTCGAGCACCACGTCCGCCGCGGTGCGCGGCGGCACGCCGCGCTCGATCAGGTCTCCCAGCACCACGAGCGGGAGGGCCATCGCCCGTCCGGCGCGCGCGCCGCGCAGTCGCGTCAGGTCGGCGGACGACACCCCCTCGTACAGCGCGCCCGCCGCTGCCACGAGATCGGCGTCCGGCGCATCGGGACCGAGCGCGCCCCGCGCCCGCGCCAGGCGCCACGCCAGGCCGCGCACCGCGTCCACGATCCGCTCGCCGGGGGCGTGCTTCGTCGCGCCCTCGAGCGCCTTGTCGATCAGTGGCTCGGCGGGCAGCCCAGCGGCACGCGCCGAATCGGCCAGTCGCAATACCTCTGCGGAGGTGGCGGCGTCGAGCCGATCGTCGAGCGCCGGGGCGCCCTGTGCTCGCGCGGTGCCGAGCACGCCCGCGCCCGCCAGCATCGCGGCCACCACCGCCGCGCGGATCGCTCCGATCACGTTCCGTCTCCCACCACGATCACCGAGTTGGGGTTGCCGAAATCATCGCGCGGCGCGCGCGCCGCCGCGGGATCCGGCATCCACGTGGAATCATCGACGACGTAGGCGTACACGTGCCGTCCCGGCGCCAGCGGTACCTCCGTCGTCCACACGCCGCGCGCCGGCGCGGCGGTGGCGAGCGGCGTCGCCCGCGCATCCCAGCCGTTGAAGTCCCCCACGAGCGACACGTGCCGCGCACCAGGGACCACGAGCACGAACTGCACGAGGCGCGGCTCCCCGTCCGCCGCGCCGCCGCGCGCATCGCCGGCCGGCGCCGCCGCGGTGGCGTCCTCCCGTGCGTCCGCCGCGTGCCCGCGCGCTCCATCCCAGCGCCACACCACGACCATCGCCGCCGCCGTCGCCAGTGCCAGCCCCGCGAGCGGCGACATGCGAACCGTGCGCGGCACCACGATCGCGCGCCACAGCCGCGCGCCGCGCCGGCGCCGCGCCGCCTCGCGACGCACCGCCGCCACGATCCGCGCGCGCGCCGCGGGACTCGGCGGCACCTCCCGCCGCAGCTCCCGCGCGATCTCCTCGATCAGATCGTTCAGGTCCTCAAACACTCTGCACCTCCTCCAGCAGCTCACGCAGCCGGTCGCAGGCGCGCTTCACGCGCATCTTCAGCGCGGAGATTCCCACACCAGTGAGCTTCGACATCTCCTCGTAGCTCAGCTCCTCGACGTGCTTCAACAGGAATGCCTCACGCTGCTCCGGCTCCAGCCGCGTCAGCGCGCGGTCGATCTCCTCACGCCACGCCGTGCGCTCCGCCGGATGCTCCTCCGCCGCGGCCGCGAGCGCATGCTCCTCGCGCACGAACGTCCGCTCGCGACGCTGCCGCCGCGCCCCCGCCGTCCGGCACCGGTTCACCAGGATCCGGAGCAGCCACGCGCCGAACCGCTCCCGGTCCTCGTAGCGCGACAGCGACCGGAACGCACGGACGAACGCGTCCTGCACCACCTCTTCGGCGTCCTCGCGGTTGCCCAGCATGTGACGGGCGTAGCGGGAACAGCGCTCGTAGTGGCGATCCACGAGGATCCCGTAGGCAGTCACATCGCCCTTCAGGACGCATTGGACCAGCGCGGCGTCGGTCATGTCCATCGTGATGAACCCTCGCCCCGGCCACTCGGTCACAGCGCGCTCCACCGTGCGCCGCGGGCATCGTGCCCGCGCTGCATCGCGGGACGCCCCACGATACACCCCCATCGCCCTCGGCGCACGCACGATCATCCGTCGGCGCACGGTGTATCACTGCCGGTGACGTCCCCCGGCCGGCGGTCGTTGCTGTGGGGCGGGAGACGGCGCCGGCGCGCGGCAGTCTCGCCACGGGGACGCCACTGTGTGGGCCGGAGGACACCGGGGGCGGGACCGACCGCGGTCGCCGTGCGCGAAATCGTTTGTTATCATATGCTTACGACACACGTACGCACGCGCGTACCTGGCACCGGCCGTGCACTTTCCCGGCGCGCCGCACCAACGCTGTCTGGAGGCTGGATGACTCGCTACGCTCTCGTTCTCCTCTTCGCCTTCGCCGCCCCGCTCGCGGCGCAGGGGAACGAGAACGCCGACATACCGCAGACGCACCGCCCGCCGCCGGGGATGTGCCGCATCTGGATCGATGGGGTTCCGCCGGCTCGGCAGCCCGCGCCCACCGACTGCGCCACCGCCATCCGTCGGAGGCCGCCGAACGCGCGCGTCGTGTTCGGCGCGGAGCTGCGCGCCACGCGCGGCTTCCGCGAGGAGCGGAAGGCGCCCGATCCTCCCCCGCCGGAGCCACAGCCGACGGAGCGGCGCGACGTCGATACGCGCCCGCAGGAGGAGCATCCGCGCCCGTCCAAGCCGCAGGAGCGCGAGCACGGGAAGCGGAAGGATGGAAAGCCGGGACGTCCGATGGCGGAGCTCCCGCCCCCGCGCTCCGGCGCGCCGGACCGGCCGGTCGCGATGCGCGCGTGATGGCGTGCCCTGGTGCGCCGCCGGGCGCACGATAGTTTCCCGGGCGGGACCGCGAGCCCGGCGGAGGACGCTCCTCCCCGCCGGGCTCGTCGCATCCGGCGTTCTCCTTGCACACCGCTCGGCGCATGCGCGAGATCCGCGACCACTATCTCCCTCCCGACCACGCGGCGTACGTGGCCGCAGAGCCCCCCACGGGGCGCATCATCGTCATCGCGCCCACGCGCGCCGCATGCGAGACGATCGAGCTCGCGGTGGGGCTCCGGATCGAGACGCTGCTCGAGCGCGAGCACGGCGAGGAGATCCGCGCGCTCGCGCGCGCAGGGAAGGGATTCGGCATCGTCGCCGGCACGGGCACGGGAAAGACGCTCTCCATCCGCCCGATCGCCGAGACGATCCTCGGCACCACCGACCTGCGCGTGGGCGTGGTGAACCGCGAGCGCGAGGCGACGCCGGAGACGCCGACGTGGAACGTGGTGATCGTCACCACCGGGATCGCGCGCCGCTGGTTCCAGGATGGCGACATCCTCCCGAACGACACGCTCGTGGTGGACGAGATACATCAGACCTCCGCCGAGCTCGAGCTGTGCCTCGCGCTGGGGAAGCGCGTGGGGTGCCGCTTCATCTGGCTCTCGGCCACCGTGGATCCGACGTTCTACGCGCGCTACCTCGACTCGGCCGCGGTGCTCGAGACGTACGCGTTCGACCCGGCGAAGGCGGCGAAGGTGACGGTGGTGAACCGCGAGCCGCTGGAGTTCCTCGACGAGCGCTTCCTCTCGCGCGTGCAGCGCGAGAAGCGCGGCGTGGGGGTGTTCCTCCCCACGCGTGCCGCGGTGGAGGAGGTGGCGGCGTACGTGTCGCGGAACTGGCCGCGCATCGAGGCGGCGTACTACCACGGCGGGGAGCCGATCCGGGTGATCCGTCCCTTCCTCGAGGGGGAGGTGCGGAAGCCGTACGTGCTGGCCATGACCGCGGCGGGGCAGAGCGCGCTCAACGTGCAGGGGCTCGACACGGTGGTGATCGACGATGTGCGGTTCACCAACCTGATCGAGCGGGGGAAGAACGTGCTCACGAAGCTGCACCTCGGCGCGAACGAGATTTTGCAGATGGCCGGGCGCGTGCACGGGCGCGTGGAGAACGGGCGCGTGTTCATCCTGAGCGATCGCGACATCGTGTTCTCCGCGCTCGAGCCGACGGAGCCGGAGTTCCAGCTCGCGGGCGACTCGGAGCGTGTGGCGC